>NZ_JBKFBD010000040.1:0-43838 GCF_053345975.1 Microbacterium sp. C23T
CCCCCCCCCCCACCCCCCCCCCCCCCCCCCGGCCCCCCCCCCCGCGGGGGGGGGGGGGGGAGGCGTTCGGTGCGAGGGGCGGGTCAGGTGGCCGCGAGGCGCAGCTTCTCGGCTTCGACGTCGAACGTCGCCTTCGGCCACTGCGGGTCGATGTCCTCGAGCGCCTCCAGCAGCAGGTTCTGGACGGCGAGCCGCCCGTACCACTTGTGGTCTGCGGGCACGACGAACCAGGGCGCGTGCTCGGTCGACGTGCGCTCGAACACCGTCTGGTACGCCGCCATGTACTGCGGCCACAGCTCGCGCTCGTCGACGTCGGTCGGGTTGTACTTCCAGTGCTTGTCGAGACGGTTGAGGCGCCGCATGAGTCGCTTCTTCTGCTCATCCGGCGAGATGTGCAGCATCACCTTGACGACCCTCGTGCCGGAGTCGGTGAGCTGACGCTCGAAGTCGTTGATCGCCGCGTAGCGACGCTCGATCTCCTGCTCGGGGGCGAGGCGCCTGACCCGGCCGATGAGCACGTCCTCGTAGTGCGAGCGGTCGAAGACGCCGATCATGCCCGAGTCGGGAAGCCGCTGCTTGATCCGCCACAGGAAGTCGTGCTTCAGCTCCTCGTCGGAGGGCTTCTTGAACGCCGCGAGCACGATGCCCTGCGGGTCGACGGAGCCCACGACGTGACGGATGATGCCGCCCTTTCCGGCGGAGTCCATCGCCTGCAGTACCAGCAGCACGGAGGCGTTCGTCTCATCGACGCGGCTGCGCGCGTACAGACGCTCCTGGTACTCGTCGAGCTCGGCGGCACCGGACTGGAGGTCGTCCGCCGCGTGAGCCTTGTCCTTCTCGTATCCCGGGGTCGAGCGGGTGTCGACGTCGGCGAGGACGAAGCCCTCGCGGACACGGAGGAGATCGGCGACGTCGCCGCTCCAGTGCTTCTGACTCGAGGCGATCATGGAGCCATCATGGCGGATGCCGCCGGCTCAGCGCTCGAGCGGAACCTCGATGAGCTGACGACCGCCGACCGGCGATGTGAGCACCTGGTCGAGAGCCGCCCGCGTCGTGACCCGGCGGTACTCCCAGCCGTACGCGAGCGCGAGCTGCTCGAGGCGCACGGTGTGCGGCGTGAGGAGCACGCGGTCCATCACGTCCGCGCCCGCGACGGCGGCCACCTCGAGCCCGTCGAAGATCGTGCCGCCGCCGTCGTTGCCGACGATGAGCTGGAGCCGCGGCTCGGCCTCCTGGGGAGGCAGGAGCATCGCGCCGGCGTCGTGCAGCAGCGCGAGGTCGCCGAGGATCACGCGAGTGACCCCGGCTCCGCGCGCCGCCTGGCTCGCGAGGGCGATGCCGGTCGCCGTGGCGATCGTTCCGTCGATGCCGGCCAGCCCGCGATTGGCGTGCACCGGCACCTTCTTGCCCGCGAGCACCTGGTCGGCCACCCGCACCAGGCGCGACGAGCCGAACACGAGGCGGTCATGGGGCCACGTCGCCCGCCAGACGGCGTCGACGAGCGCGGCACGGTCGACGGGCGCGCGGATCACGCCGAGCTCGGCGGCGATCGCTCCGAGCCTCTCCTCCGGCACCGCCGACGCGAGACCGTCGGCATCGGGAGCCGGCGGGGTGAGATCGACGGATGCTGCGCGCGACGCGTGCATCCACTCCCCGAGCCATTCGCGATCGGGGTCGCCCGTCGCGACGGCGATGCGGTCGGCGGCCAGGGTGGCACCGTTGAGGTTGAGCGGCTCGCCCGGACCCCGCACGGCGACGACCTCGATCTCGGGGTCGGAGAGCAGCGCGGCCGCCTCCCGGCTGAGGGTCGGGTGACCCAGCACGACGACGCGCTCGATGCGGCCGCCGAGCTGCGGGTCGCGCAGCAGCGCGCGATAGCCGTGGACGAGCTGACGCCCGAAGCGCGCGCCGCTCACGATCTCGGCGACGAGCGGCCATGCGCCGACGTGGGCGAGCTCCTCCGCGTCGGGGCCGGCGTCGGATCCCGCGAGCACGATGGTACGGGGACCACGGTCGAGCACGAGCGGCGCATCCTCCGGCTCGGTCGGCAGGTCGGCCTCGCCGATGCCGCCACCGCCCTGGTACAGGGCACCGGATGCCTCGTCCTCGGCGTCGACCGCCACCGGGGGTCCGTCGGGGTCGTCGACGACGGCGGTCTCGAGCTCGGCGGCGGGCACGCCCATCCACGCGGGGAGGGCCCCAGACAGCGGCTCGCGGTACGGCAGGTTCAGGTGCACGGGACCCGGCGAGCGGGTGCCCGCACCCAGCGCCGCGGCGACCGCGTCCTCGGCGAGCAGACGGAGCATCGCGCTCTGCTCGTGGGTGCCGTCGGGATCGAGCGCCTCGGGCACCGGCACATCGGCCTCGAGCCGCACGGTGGGCGCGAACATCCCCGGCTGGCGCGTCGTCTGGTTCGCTCCGACCCCGCGCAGCTCCGGGGGCCGGTCGGCCGTGAGCAGCAGCAGCGGCACGCCGGCGTGATGGGCCTCGAGCGCGGCGGGCAGCAGGTTCGCGACCGCGGTGCCCGACGTGCAGACCACGGCCGCCGGCATCCGCGTCTCGCGTCCGATGCCGAGCGCCGTGAAGCCCGCGACGCGCTCGTCGATGCGGACGTGGAGCCGGAGGGCGCCGCGCCGCTCGAGCTCTGCCGCGACCAGGGCGAGCGCCTGCGAGCGCGAGCCCGGGCTCAGCACGACGTGGCGCACACCGAGCTCTACGAGCCGGCACAGCAGCGCGGCGGCGGCATCGGTCGCGGGCGCGGAATCGAGCGCGCCCCCGGCGCTGTCGGAGTCGGTCACGTCAGCCGAGGGCCCCGCGCTGACCACGGGCGTCGTCGTCGCCGTCCGCGGGACGGATCGGCGGCTTCGGCTGCGGCGGGGTGCCCGGCGTCGCGGTGCCGCCCGCGGCGGCCGCACTGCCGGGTACGGCGGTGTCGTCGGACGCTGCGGGACCACCTGGCGGGTTGAAGCGGGGGTCTTCGCCCTCGGCGTCGAGCTGCGCGAGCTCCTCCTCGAGGCGGCGGATGCGCTCGTCCTGGTCGGAGATCGTGCCGATGCGCCCGAGGAACTCGGGGTCGTCATCCGGGGCCCTGCGTGCGGCGACCGACGAGGCGCGCCCACGACCGACGATGAGCCAGAGGATGCCACCCAGCACCGGCAGCAGCACGACGATGAGGATCCAGATCGGCTTGCTTACGCCGCGGTGGCGGGTCGGGGGCTGGACGGCGCAATCGACGATGGTGAAGACCCAGAACGCGGTCGCCACCAGGGCCAGAATCAACAGCACCCGAGGCATCTTCCCATCCTAGGCGGGCGGGGCCCCGAGTGGGCGTTCGCGGGCGCTCCGTGACGCAACCGTCGCAGAAGCGGCCTCCGCGGCGGAACGTAGGATGGATGGGTGAAAGCGCGCTCTGCCATCGTCTACTCGGTGCTGCGGCTGCTGGCGTTCCTCGTGCCGTTCGGCATCCTGATGCTGTTCCCGATCATGCGCGAGTACTACTGGCTCGCCGCCATCTTCGCCGCCCTCATCGGCCTGAGCCTCTCGGTGCTCTTCCTCCGCAAGCCCCTCGACGACGTCACCTCGGGCCTCGCCGCGCGCCGCGCCCAGGCGCGCGCCGCTGCCAGCGACGAAGAGGCGGAGGATGCTGCGGCCGACGCCGCCGCCCCCGCCACGCCCGACGGCGAAGCGCCCGAGTCCCGCGCCTGACGCCGGGGCGCAGCATCCGTCAGCCGATGAAGGCCCACATGAGGAAGGCGCCGTAGGCGACGGACGTCAGCGATGTGAGGCCGAGGGCGACGACGAGCTCGCGCGGGTCGCGGTAGGTCCACACGATGAGGATCGCGGGTGCGCCGGCCAGCAGCGCCAGCAGCGTGAGCCACGCGATCGGGTAGCCGATCCACGCCAGGAACGCGGCGATGGCGAACGCCACCAGCAGGAACACGGTGAACAGCCAGCGCGTCGCGGTGCGGCCGATGAGCACGGTGAGCGTCCGCTTGTGGGCGGCACGGTCCTGGTCGATGTCGCGCAGGTTATTCGCCAGCAGCACCGCGCAGGCGATGAGGCCGACGCCGACGGCGCCGAACCACGCCTCCTGCGGGAGCGCGAAGGCCTGCACCCACGTCGTGCCGAGCGTCGCGACGAGACCGAAGAACACGAAGACGAAGAGCTCGCCGAGGCCGTAGTAGCCGTACGGGCGCTTGCCGCCGGTGTAGAACCAGGCGGCGAGGATGCACACGGCGCCGGCGGCGATCAGCCACCACTGCTGCGTGCGGATCGTGATCGCGAGTCCGGCGATCGCCGCGATCGCGAAGAACGCCAGCGCGACGATGAGCACGGTGCGCGGCTTCACCGTGCGGCCGGCCGTGAGACGGGCGGGGCCGACCCGGAAGTCGTCGGTGCCGCGGATGCCGTCGCTGTAGTCGTTGGCGTAGTTCACGCCGATCTGCAGCGCCACCGACACGATGAGGCAGAAGAGCGCGATCACCCAGTGGAAGACGTCCACCACGAGGATCGCGGCGCCCGTGCCGACGAGGATCGGCGTGATCGCGAGGGGCAGCGTGCGCAGGCGCGCCGCGCCGATCCAGTCGCGCGCGGTGGGCTTCTCGACGTGCGCGGGGTCGCGCGAGACGTGCGCCTTCTGCGGGTTTCCGCGGGGAGGCTGCTTCTTGCGTCCGGCGGTGGTGCGCTTCTTGCTCGGGGTTCCTGCCACGAATGCACATCTTAGGGGCCGAGTCGATGTGGCACCCGCATCCGTCAACCCCCTGACGGATGTCGGCACCCGGGGCGAGGATGAAGCCCATGCTGAGCATCGGATCCATCGTCCTCACCGTGGAGGACATCTCACGCGCCGGCGACTTCTGGCGCGCGGCCCTCGGCTACGTGAACCGCAATGAACCGGGCGACGACTGGGTCATCCTCGATCCGCCGGGCAAGGCCGACTGGTCGGCGCCCGGGGCGAGCCTCGCGCTGTCGGTCACCGGGTACCCGCAGCACTACCCGCCGCGCATCCACCTCGATCTGTACGCCGAGGACCAGGCGGCCGAAGTGCAGCGCCTGATCGGGCTCGGCGCCCGCGAGGTCGACTGGCACGACTACCCCGACGACGCCGACTGGGTCGTCCTCGAAGACACCGAGGGCAACCGCTTCTGCGTCGTCGACACCGGCCCGTACCCGCCGGGCTGACTCCAGCGGCGTCCCGCGTCAGTGCAGGGCCATCACGGCGCGGCGGATCGCCTCACGGTCGGGCTTGCCCGAGGGCAGCGTCGCGAGCTCGTCGACCAGCACGAGCCGTGACGGGCGGGCGTGCGCGCCGATCTCGGCCTGGACGGCGGCGCGCGCCTCCTCGAGCTGCACGGCTTCGCTGCGCCGCAGCGCCTCGCCCCGGGAGGCGACGACGACGGATGCCTCGCCCCACCGTTCGTCGGGAATCCCCACGACGACGGCGAGAGCGAGGCCGGGGATCCCCCGCACGATCCGCTCGACGCGGTCGAGCGAGACGTTGATGCCGCCCGAGACGATGACGTTGTCGATGCGGCCGCGCACGCGCAGAACCCCGTCCTCGAGGAGTCCCGCGTCGCCGGTGCGGTACCACCGGGATCCGTCGCGGTCGCGGAGGAACGCAGCATCCGTCAGTTCGTCGTTGCCGAGGTAGCCGTCGGCCAGTGTCGGGCCGGAGACCTGCACCTCGCCACGCTCGATGCGCAGGCGCACGTTGCCCAGGGCCACGCCGTCGTACACGCAGCCGCCACTCGTCTCGGTGGAGCCGTAGGTGCGCACGATGCGCGCGCCCGCGGCCTCGGCGCGCTCGAGGGTCGCCGCGGGGAGCGCCTGTCCTCCGACGAGGATCGTCTCGAAGGAGCGCAGCGCCGCGAGGACCGAGGGGTCGTGCTCGGCCGCGTCGAGCAGCTTCGACAGCTGCGCGGGCACCAGCGAGGTGTAGCTCGGCACCCGCTCCCCGCGCTCGGTCGACACCATCATGAGCGCGGCCGCCGAGAACGCCTGCGGAGTGAAGGAGCCCGCGAGGATCGCGGGCTCGCGATCGGCGACGAGGGAGCGCACGAGCACCTGCAGACCCGCGACGTAGCTCGCCGGCAGCGCCAGCAGCCACGCGCCGTCGCCGATGCGGTCGGCGGTCGACAGGGCGCTCGCGGTGAGCGCGTCCCGGCTGAGGACCACGCTCTTCGGGATGCCGGTCGACCCGGACGTCGTCACCACCACGGCGGTGCCCGCCCGGACGTCCGCGGGGAGGCCGCTGACGAGGCCGAGGCCGAGCGCCGGTCCTGCGCCGTGCAGCGCACCGCGCAGGCCCCGCAGGATCTCGCGGGGGTCATCGCCGATGACGGGGACGAGCTTCATCGCGGGCGCCGGATCAGAAGTGCCAGGGGTAGGGCGACCAGTCGGGGTCGCGCTTCTCGAGGAACGAGTCCCGGCCCTCGACGGCCTCGTCGGTGCCGTAGGCGAGGCGCGTGGCCTCCCCCGCGAACACCTGCTGGCCCACCATGCCGTCGTCGACCGCGTTGAAGGCGAACTTCAGCATGCGGATCGCGGTCGGCGACTTGGTGAGGATCGTGCGGGCCATCGACACGGCCTCGCGCTCGAGGTCGGCATGCGGCACGACCCGGTTGACCGCGCCCATCTCGTAGGCGCGCTGCGCCGAGTACTCCTCGGCGAGGAAGAAGACCTCACGTGCGAACTTCTGCCCGATCTGCCGCGCGAAGTACGCCGAGCCGTACCCGGCGTCGAACGAGCCCACGTCGGCGTCCGTCTGCTTGAACCGGCCGTGCTCGGCCGACGCGATCGACAGGTCGCACACGACGTGCAGCGAGTGCCCCCCGCCGGCGGCCCACCCGGGGATCACCGCGATCACGACCTTGGGCATGAACCGGATCAGCCGCTGCACCTCGAGGATGTGGAGTCGCCCGGCACGGGCCTGCGCCTCGGCCGGGACCGCGGACTCGTCCTCGGAGTACTTGTAGCCGTCGCGCCCGCGGATGCGCTGGTCACCGCCCGAGCAGAACGCCCAGCCGCCGTCCTTCGGGCTCGGTCCGTTGCCCGTGAGCAGCACGACGCCCACGCGCGGGTCCTGGCGGGCGATGTCGAGCGCGCGGTAGAGCTCGTCGACGGTGTGCGGGCGGAAGGCGTTGCGCACCTCCGGCCGGTCGAACGCGATGCGCGCGATGCGGCCGTCCTTCGAGACATGGGCCGTGATGTCGGTGTAGCCGCCCTCGGGCCGGCCGGGCGCCTGCTGCCACTCGCTGTCGTCGAAGAGTTCAGAAACGCTCACCCGGCCAGCCTACGGGGGGCTCCGCGCGGGCGTCATGTGCAACCGGACACCGGCGGCCGGGGCCTAGCCTGGATCGGTGACTTCGACTCTTCGCGCCGTGGCGGCCGCCGCGGCATCCGCTGCCCTGCTCTTCGCCCTCGCCGCCTGCTCGTCGGGCGCCCCCGAGGCGGCCCCCACGGCCTCCGACACGCAGGCCGTGCAGGTCAGCGACGAGGCGTGCGCCGACGACGCCGGCATCACCGTGGTCGTCGACGCCTCCGCGCTCGGCGAAGACGGCAAGGAGTGGTGCATCGCGACCGATGAGACCCTCGTCGCCGCCGATGCGTTCACACTCGTGAATGTCACGACCGAGGGCACGGAGCAGTATGGCGACCAGGTGGTCTGCCGCGTGAACGGCGTGCCCGCTGAGGACCAGGCGATCACCGCACCCGACGGCTCGGAGTACTTCGAGACCTGCAAGACGATGGCTCCGGAGTACGCCTACTGGTCGCTGTGGGTCAAGCCCGCAGGCGGCGAGTGGGACTACGCACAGGAGGGCGCATCGACCCAGAAGCTCGAGCCCGGCGAGGGCGTCGAACTGCTCTTCACGCTGAACGGAGAGCCGGCGGCGCCGACATCCTGACATGACGTTCCGACCCGGTCCCCTGCGAGCCGCGGCGATCCTCGCCGCAGGGTTCGTGGCGGCCCGGGTCGTCTACCGCATCCTCTTCCACGGCGCCGACGGCGACGGCTTCGTCCTGCTGGACCTTCCGGCGGTGCGACTGCCGTCGCCGTTCGCGCATGTGGTGCTGCTGGGTCCGGTCACGGTCGATGGACTGTGGGATGCCGCCGCCAGCGCCCTGCCGATCACCCTCGCGATCCTCGCGTTCGGGGTGGTGAACGCCCTCGTCGACCTGCACCGCGTGTTCGCGCGGGCGTCCCGGCGCGGCCCGCTGCGGGGCGTCGCGCGGGCGCTCGCGATCGCCGCGGCCACCCTCCCCTCGCTCGCCGACGGCGCCCGGGCGGTGCGGTTCGCGCAGCGCCTCCGCGGCGAGCGCGGCGGGGCACGGATGCTGCTTCCCCTGCTGGAACGAACGCTCGAGCGGGCGGGGGCGGTGGCCGCCGCCCTCGAGCTTCGGGGCTTCGCCGGACGCGGGTTGGACGGAGACTGCCTCGCACCGGTCCAGGCCGAGGGCGCGGAGATCGGGTTCGGCGACGGCGGAGCGAGACGAGGCATCCGTCTCCCGGCCTCGCTCGCGCTCCCGGCGGGGACGCTCACCCTCGTCGCGGGGCCGACGGGGTCGGGCAAGTCGACGCTGCTGCGGGCGGTCGCGGGCCTGCACACGCACACGGACGGCGGCTGGATCGCGGGGTCGCTGCAGGTCGTCGGCCACGAACGCGCGACCGTGCCGCCGCGTGACCTCGCAGAGCGCGTGGGCGTGGTGCTTCAGCATCCGCGTGACGCGTTCGCCACCGAGCGCGTACGCGACGAGATCGGGCTCTCTCTCGAGCTGCGCGGCGTCGCCCCCGTTCTCGTGACCGCGCGCGTGGCCGAGATCGCCGGCCGGGTCGGCGCGACGGCGCTTCTCGACCGCCCCACGCGCGGGCTCTCGGCGGGCGAGGCGACGCTGGTGGCGATCGCCGCCGCGATCGTGGAGCACCCCATCCTGCTGCTGGTCGACGAGCCGCTCGCCGACCTCGACGCCGACGCGCGGGTGCGGATCGCCGGGCTCCTGGATTCCCTCGCGCACGAGGCGGGGATGTGCGTCGCGGTGGCGGAGCATCGCGTCGACGCACTCGCCGGGATCGCCGACTCGGTGCTGCGGATCGACGGCGGTGCGGTCGCAGCGGTCGGGCCCGATGAGCCGGGTTCGGGGCGGACGACGGACGTTCCGGGCGCACGGTCGGCGCCCCGAACGCGCAGCGCGCGCCCCGAATCGACGGGGTCGTCGGACGTCGTGCTGCGCGCCCGCGGCATCACGGTGCGGCACCGGGGTGCGGTGGCCGTGGCCGGTGCCGACGTCGAGCTGCGCGCCGGCGAGATCGTCGCGCTCGTGGGACCCAACGGCGCGGGCAAATCGAGCCTGCTCGCGGCGCTCGCCCTTCCCGCGCGAGGGACCAACATCGAGTCCGCCGGTCGAGTGGCGCTGGTTCCCGACGCCTCGGACGACCTCTTCGTCTCCGACTCGGTCGCGGCCGAGTGCCGCCGCGCCGACCGCCGGGCGGGGCGTGGCGCGGAGCCTGCGGCCGCGATCCGGTTCGCCGGGTTCCTGGGTCTCGACCCGGACGGACCGGCGTTCACCGCGCGGATGTCGCGGCATCCGCGCGACCTCTCCGCGGGTGAGCGCCGCTGCCTCGCGCTGGCGATCCAGCTCGCGGGCGCGCCGCGCGTGCTCCTGGTCGACGAGCCGACCCGCGGCCTCGACCCCGCCGCCCGCGACATGGTCTGGGCCGCGCTGGACTCACTCGCCGCCACGGGCACAGCGGTGCTGGTGGCCACGCACGAGCCCGAGTTCGCCGCCCGGGCCGACGGGGCGCTGTCGATGCGGGCGGGCGTGCTGGCCGCAGCATCCGTCCCGTTCCCTCTCGCTCTCTCCCCCGTCCCCGCCCCCGACGCCCCCGCCGCCCCCGACCGATTGCAGGACGAACCCCGGGTCGACGGGTTCGCTGCCCGGAATGCCGCGGCCGATGCCGGCGTCCGGGGCAATGGTCCTGCAGACGGCGCACCGCGGAGCCCGTCGGGCGGCGCAGCCGACGCAGCCCCACGTCGCCTCAGCGGCCGTCTGCCGGTCCTGGCACTGGCGGCTGCGAACCTCGTCGCGCTCGGGGCGTTCTGCTGGCCGCTGGTCGCGACGGCGGTGCCGGAGCAGGCCTATGCGGCGGTGCCGATCGCGGCGCTCGCGCTCGTGCCCCTTGCGGCGCTCGTCGTCGTGGCCACCCTCGACGGGAGCGTGCGGTCGGCGCACATGCTCGCGCTCCTCGGTACGCTCGCCGCGATCGGCGCGGCCGTGCGCATCGCGGGCACGGGCGTCGGCGGTGTCGAGGCGGTGTTCATCCTGCTGATCCTCGCGGGGCGTGCCTATGGCGCGCGGTTCGGCATGCTGCTCGGCATGGCGACGATCGCCCTGTCCACCCTGATCACGGGCACCTTCGGCCCGTGGACGCCGTTCCAGATGTTCGCGTGCGCGTGGGTCGGCGCGATCGCGGGGCTCCTCCCCCGGCGGATCTCCCGCGGGACCGAGATCGCGATGCTCAGCGTCTACGGCGTCGTCGCCTCGTACGCGTTCGGCCTGCTGATGAACCTGTGGTTCTGGCCGTTCGCCGTCGGCTACGGCACCGGCATCTCGTACGACGGCAGCGCACCGCTCGACGTGAACCTCTCGAGCTTCCTGCTGTACTCGCTGGTCACCTCGACCCTCAGCTGGGACACCCTCCGCGCGATCACCACCGTCATCGGGCTGGTCGTCGTCGGTCGCCCGATCCTCGCGGCCCTCCGCCGCACCAAGCCGCTGGCTACGCGGACGCAGCCCGTGCCCGCCCCGCGGGAGCGCGCTTCTGCCCTATCGTGAGGGTCACGTGCCGGGAGGAGCCCACGTGACCACTGCGACCGCAGCGCCGCCGACGAGCCTTATCGGGGCGTACGTCCCCGAGATCATCTTGCTCGCCAAGCGCGGTCTCCTGTGGGCGGTTCTGTACGGCGTGCTCACCCTCGCCTCGAGCGGTGGATGCCTCGACCCCGCGTCGGGCGGCGACCAGATCTGCTACACCGCGACGCTGCGTCCCTCGCCCCTGACGTGGCTCGTGATGGCGTTCGCCTTCGTGGTCGCCCTGAGCCGCGCCGCGAAGGCCACCACGACCGCCCAGATCACCCGGATCCTCCGGATCGCCGCGACCGCCCTGTGGGTGGTCCCGCTCCTGGCCGCCGTGCTCGGGGTGATGTCGTTCATGACGGCCTCGCCCGAGTCGTGGCTCGACGGCGGCGTGCCCGCCAACGTCGACTTCCGGATCACACCGGGCTGACACGGATGCCGCGGCCCGCGGCATCCGTGCATCACCAGCGCGCCCCTCAGACGGAGAAGTACTTCGCCTCGGGGTGGTGGAAGACGAAGGCGTCGGTCGACTGCTCGGGGTGGAGCTGCAGCTCCTCGCTGAGCTCGACGCCCATGCGCTCGGGGCGGAGGAGCTCGACGACCTTGCGGCGGTCCTCCATGTCGGGGCACGCGGGGTAGCCGAGGGAGAAGCGGGCGCCGCGGTACTCGAGCTTGAAGAGGCCTGCGGTGTCGGTCGGGTCCTCGTGCGAGAACCCGAGCTCCGAGCGGATGCGGGCGTGCCAGTACTCGGCGAGCGCCTCGGTCAGCTGCATCACGAGCCCGTTGAGCTCGTAGTAGTCGCGGTACTTGTCCTCGGCGAAGAGCTTCGCGGTGACCGAGTCGATGTTGGCGCCCGCCGTCACGAGCTGCACCGGAAGCACGTCGACCTGGCCCGACTCGCGCGAGCGCACGAAGTCGGCGAGGCACAGGTGGCGGTCGCGGCGCTGACGCGGGAAGTGGAAGCGCAGGCGGTCGGTGCCGAGCGTGCCGCCCGACCCGCCGTCCGGGGCAAGCAGCCCCGGCACCCCCAGCACTCCCGAGGGGTCGTCGCCGTGGTGCAGCACGACGACGTCGTTGCCCTCGGAGACGACCGGGAAGAAGCCGTACGCGACGGACGCGTCGAGCATTCCCTCGCCGAGGATGCGGTCGAGCCAGTACCGCAGCCGCGGGCGGCCCTCGGTCTCGACGAGCTGCTCGTGGGTGGCGCCGTCCTCACCGCGGCCGGGCTTGAGGCCCCACTGGCCCATGAACGTCGCGCGCTCGTCGAGGAACGCCGCGTAGTCGTGCAGCGCGAGGCCGCGGACGATGCGCGTTCCCCAGAACGGCGGGGCGGGGACGGGATTGTCGGATGCCACGTCCGAGCGTGCCGGCATGGCCTCGGGCTCCGTGAGCGTGAGCTTGGAGCCGGCGGCGTGCCGCCGCTTCTTCAGCGCCGGCAGCCCGACGGACGCGGGGTCGGCACCGCGCGCGATCTTCACGAGCGGATCCATGAGCGCGAGCCCCTCGAACGCGTCGCGGGCGTAGCGCACCTCGCCGTCGAACAGTGAGGCGAGGTCGTCCTCGACGTACGCGCGCGTGAGGGCCGCACCGCCGAGGATCACCGGCCACTTCTTGCCGAGGCCGCGCGACGTGAGCTCCTCGAGGTTCTCCTTCATCACGACCGTCGACTTCACGAGCAGGCCCGACATGCCGATCACGTCGGCGTCGTGCTCCTCGGCCGCCGCGATGATGTCGGCGATCGGCTGCTTGATGCCCAGGTTGATCACGTCGTACCCATTGTTGGTCAGGATGATGTCGACGAGGTTCTTGCCGATGTCGTGCACATCGCCGCGGACGGTCGCCAGGATGATGCGGCCCTTGCCCGAGGCATCCGACTTCTCCATGTGCGGTTCGAGGAGCGCGACCGCGTTCTTCATCACCTCGGCCGACTGCAGTACGAACGGCAGCTGCATCTCGCCGGCGCCGAACCGCTCGCCGACGATCTTCATGCCCTCGAGCAGGTGGTCGTTGATGATCTGCAGCGGTGCCAGCCCGCCCTCGCGAGCGAGATCGAGGTCGGCTTCGAGGCCCTTGCCCTCGCCGTCGATGATGCGGCGTTCGAGCCGCTCCCCCACCGGCAGCGCGGCGAGCTCGGCCGCACGCTGGTTGCGCAGAGCCGCGGTGTCGACGCCCGCGAAGAGGTCCAGCATCCGTGCCAGCGGGTCGTACGTGACGTTGCCGTCGGCGTCGTACTCGCGACGGTCCCACACCAGGTCGAGCGCGACCTTGCGCTGCTCCTCCGAGATCGAGGCGAGCGGCACGATCTTCGCGGCGTCGATGATGCCCGAGGTGAGACCGGCCTCGACCGCTTCGTGCATGAACGCGGAGTTCAGCACGCTGCGGGCGGCCGGGTTGAGGCCGAACGAGACGTTCGAGACGCCGAGCGTGGTGTTGATGCCCGGGTACTTCGCGGTGATCTGGCGGATCGCCTCGATCGTCTCGATGGCGTCGCGGCGGGTCTCCTCCTGGCCGGTCGCGATCGGGAAGGTCAGGCAGTCGACGATGATGTCGTTGACCCGCATCCCCCACTCGCCGACGAGCTCGTCGACGAGGCGCGACGCGATCTGCACCTTGCCCTCGGCCGTGCGGGCCTGGCCGTGCTCGTCGATCGTCAGCGCGACGACCGCGGTGCCGTGCTCCTTCACGAGCGGCATGATGCGGCCGAAGCGCGAGGTCGGGCCGTCGCCGTCTTCGTAGTTCACGGAGTTCACGACGGGCCGGCCGCCGATGAGCTCGAGCCCGGCGGCGATGACCGCGGGCTCGGTCGAGTCGACGACGAGCGGCAGGGTCGAGGCGCTCGCGAAGCGCGAGACGACCTCGCGGATGTCGGAGACGCCGTCGCGCCCGACGTAGTCGATGCACACGTCGAGCAGGTGCGCGCCCACGCGGATCTGGTCGCGGGCGATCTCGACGCAGTCGTCCCACCGCTCCTCGAGCATCGCCTCGCGGAACGCCTTCGAGCCGTTCGCGTTGGTACGCTCGCCGATCGCGAGGTACGAGGCGTCCTGCTGGAACGACACGTGCTGATACAGCGACGCGACCCCCGCGTCCAGCTCCGGGCGACGCGCCGCGGCGCCGCCGACCGGACGCAGGCGCTCGACGACCGCGGCGAGGTGCTCGGGCGTGGTGCCGCAGCATCCGCCGACCAGTCCCAGACCGAACTCGCGCACGAACTGCTCGTGCGCGGTCGCGAGCTCGACGGGCGTGAGCGGGTAGTGCGCGCCGTTCGCGCCGAGCACGGGAAGGCCCGCGTTGGGCATGCACGCGATCGGCACCGTCGCGTGCTTCGACAGGTGCCGCAGGTGCTCGCTCATCTCAGTCGGGCCGGTGGCGCAATTGAGCCCGATCGCGTCGACGCCGAGCGGCTCGATGGCGGTCAGCGCCGCGCCGATCTCGGAGCCCATCAGCATGGTGCCGGTGGTCTCGACGGTCACCTCGACGAAGATCGGCAGACGGATGCCGCGGCTCACGATCGCCTGACGACAGCCGTTGATCGCGGCCTTGGTCTGCAGCAGATCCTGCGAGGTCTCGACGAGGAACGCGTCGGCGCCGCCGTCGATGAGCCCCTCGGCCTGGAGCGCGAAGGTCTGCTTGAGGTTGTCGTAGGTGGTGTGACCGAGGCTCGGGAGCTTCGTGCCCGGGCCCATCGAGCCGAGCACCCACCGCATGCGGCCGTCCGCCGCCTCGGCGGCCTCGACGCGCTCGCGCGCAATGCGGGCACCCTTCTCGGCGAGCTCGGCGATGCGGTCGACGATGCCGTAGTCGTCGAGGTTCGACCAGTTCGCGCCGAACGTGTTCGTCTCGACCGCGTCGACGCCCACCGCGAGGTACGCGTCGTGGATCTCGCCGACCACGTCGGGGCGCGAGACGTTGAGGATCTCGTTGCACCCCTCGAGGCCCTGGAAGTCGCCGTCGATCGACAGGTCGTACCGCTGCAGCATCGTGCCCATCGCGCCGTCGGCGATGACCACCCGCTCGCGCACGCCGTCGAGCAGCTGCTGCGACCTCTCGGGTCGCGGAACCCCGTCGATGTCGAGGGCGAACCGGGGTGCGGGCGGTGCTGCGGTCACCTCGGCGATTTTAGTCGCCGGGGTCTTCGGCGTCCCGTTCCATGACGGACGAACACCGCAGTCCGTGCCCGATGCGGACGCTGGTCCGGGAGGCTCAGGTCCGCGAGAGCACTGCTGGTCGCCGAGAGGTGGGGAACCAACCGCCCTCTCGGCGACCCGCTGCACTCTCGCGGTTCGGGCGAGGCCGGGACGACGGATGCTGCGCCCCGGCGCGGTGCGCCGGGGCGCAGCATCCATGGGTCCGAACGTCAGGCGTTCTTGGCGTCGCGCCAGGCGAGCCAGCTGCGGATGAGGTCGAAGTCCCAGTCGGGGCCCTGGAAGCCGATGGTGAAGAGGCGCACGCCGGCGTCGTGGAGGCCGTCGGCGTGGGCCTCGTCGCGCTGGTGCAGCTCGTTCGAGATCACGAGGTTCGAGGTGTCGCGCTGCTCGCGCTCGGCCCACCGCTCGATGACGTCGAGCTTGTGGGGCAGATCGATCGCACGCACGTAGCTGTGCCAGATGTCGGCGTGCCGGGCGACCAGGCGCAGCGTCTTCTGCTCGCCCGCGCCGCCGATCATGACCGGGATGTCGCGCGTGGGGGCCGGGTTGAGCTTCTGCCAGCGCGCCTCGATGCGCTCGAGGCCGGCGGCGAGGTCGTCGAGGCGCGAGCCGGCGGTGCCGAAGTCGTAGCCGTACTCCTCGTAGTCGCGGGCGAACCAGCCGGATCCGGTCGCGAAGATGAAGCGGCCGACGCCGTCCTTCGCCGAGATGTGGTCGATCGTGCGGGCCATGTCGGCCTGCAGGTCGGGGTTGCGGTAGCTGTTGCAGTTGACGAGGGCGCCGAATTCGACCCGCTCGGTCTGCTCCGCCCAGGCGGCGAGCATCGTCCACGACTCGAAGTGCAGGCCGTCCGGGTCGCCGTTCAGGGGGAAGAAGTGGTCCCAGTTGAAGAGGATGTCGACGCCCATCTCCTCGAGGCGGAGCACCGCGTCGCGGAAGGCGGAGTAGGGCGCGTGCTGGGGCTGCAGCTGCACGCCGAGGCGCACGGGAGTATCGAGGAGGGGCATGGGGAAAGCGTACGGCCGGCGAGAGGGGGCGGTCCTCGTTCGAGGGAATGCGCCGAGATGCGGACCGCCCCAGGGGGTTCGGTCCGCATCTCGGGTCAGACCCTCAGCTGAGGATGCGTGATGAGCCCCGGCGCGCACGCGCCGCCTTGAGTGCGGCGTCCACCGTGTCCCAGATCGCGACACCCGCGATCACGAAGCCGACGATGATCGTGATGATCTGACCGACCTCGGCGCCGTCCTCGGGGATGATCGTCGGGAAGTACGCCGGGTTGATGAGGTGTCCCTCGAACAGCAGCCACAGCGCAGGCACCGCGATGACGAGATTCAGGATGCCGTTGGCCACCGCGAGGCCGACGGTCCAGCGTCCGATCGCGTAGACGACGATCGCGAGCACGGCTTCGAGGGCCATCACGGCGAACAGCGCCAGGATCCACCAGGGCCAGAGCCCCGGGTCGAGGAACGACAGTCCGGGCTCGGTGGGCACGAAGCCGATGAACAGGTCCCACAGCACGACCCCGACCATGATCCCGAGGAACGCCAGCGACGTGATCATGTCGCCGAGGCCGACGCCCTTCTGGCGCGGCTCGGGGAGCTGGTCGGGCGTCCAGGGCTGGCCGGTCATCGTCTCGTGGCCGGTGCGCTCGAGGATGACGAAGACCAGCGTCGTCCAGAACGCGAGGTGCACGACCACCGAGAGCAGCAGCGGCACCAGCGCGCCGATGATCTCGCCGAACGTCGCGCCGTCGAGCACCATCGCGAGCGAGACCCCGAAGGCGGCGCACGCGGGCACGATGTACAGCAGCAGCTTCAGCAGCCGCCACCAGTCGAGGAAGTAGCGCGGGCCGACGAGCCACAGCGGGCGGTCCGTGTAGCCGGCGGCGAGCTTGTCGGGGTCGCCCAGCTCGGTGAGCACGGCGCGCTCCGCGGAATCGCGCGGTTCGCCCTGCTCGACGCGGGCCTCGATCTGGTCGTCGATCGACGCGCGCAACTCGGCGGCGAGGTCGGCGCGCTGCGCCTCGGGGACGGTCCGCATGGCGGCGTCGACGTAGCGGTCGGTGAGGGTGGCGGTGATGGTCATGTCAGTTCTCCTCGGGGAGGGCATCGATCGCGACGGCGATCGCGCGGAAGTCGTCGGTGAGGGCGCCGGCGAGGCGGAGGCCGGCGTCGCTGGTGCGGTAGAACTTGCGGGGACGGGACTCGTCGGTGTTCCACTCGCTCGTGAGATAGCCCTGCTTCTCGAGGCGCCGCAGCAGCGGGTACAGCGTGTTCGCGTCGGTCGGGAAGCCGCGCTTGCCCAACTCCTCGAGCAGCCCGTACCCGTACCCCGGCGTCTCGAGCAGCCGCAGGCACGCGAGCACGACGGTGCCGCGCCGCAGTTCCTGCAGGTGCGTCTCGAGGATCTCGGATTCGTTCATGTCTCACACCATACTGTGTGTCACACACTATCGTCAATGGCACTTTATAGTTCGCGCCAGAACTGGGATGCTGAGCCCATCGCGAGAGGAGGCCTCGACGTCCGAGAAGCCGAGCCGCTGGATCCGCCTGAAGTGGGCGATCTTCGGAAAGCCCGTGAGCCACGAGGAGTACCGGAACGCGCAGTCCTCCTCGTACCGCGATGCCCGCGTGGTCGGGCACTACGAGACACGCGACGCGCGATTCCACGCCGGCGGGTTCTGAGTCCGCGCAGGGGCAGACTGAGTACGTGACCATCGCCGCTCCGCTCCCCCCGCTCGCCGAGATCCTCGACACCGCGCACGTGGTGGCGCTGCCGCTCGCGACGCGGTTCCGCGGCATCGATGTGCGCGAGGCGCTCCTCTTCGAGGGCCCCGAGGGCTGGGCCGAGTTCTCGCCGTTCACCGAGTACGACGACGTCGAATCCTCGACGTGGCTGGCTGCTGCCATCGAGGATTCACGGATGCCCCGCCCCGCCGCCCGCCGGGAGCTCATCGGCGTCAACGCCACCGTGCCGGCGGTGGCCGCAGCATCCGTTCCCGACGTGCTCGCGCGGTTCGAGGGCTGCCGCACCGCGAAGGTGAAGGTGGCCGAGCCCGGTCAGGTGCTCGCGGACGACGTCGCGCGCGTGTGCGCGGTGCGCGAGACGATGGGGCCCGAGGGGCGCGTACGCATCGACGCGAACGGCGCCTGGAACGTCGACGAGGCCGAGCACGCCATCCACGCGCTCGCGGAGTTCGACCTCGAGTACGCCGAGCAGCCATGCGGGAGCGTCGAGGAGCTCGCGGAGCTTCGCCGACGCGTGAAGTACATGGGCATCCCGATCGCCGCCGACGAGAGCGTGCGCAAGGCCGCCGATCCGCTCGCGGTCGCGCGAGCCGGGGCCGCCGACCTCCTGGTGATCAAGGCGCAGCCGCTCGGCGGCCTCCGGCGAGCGCTCGAGATCGTCGAAGAGGCCGGCCTCCCCGCGGTCGTGTCGAGCGCCCTCGACACGTCGGTCGGGCTGTCGATGGGCGTCGCACTGGCTGCCGCCCTTCGCGAGCTCGAGTACGACTGCGGGCTCGGCACAGCGTCGCTGTTCACCGCGGATGTGGTCGACCCGCCGCTCGTGCCGCGGGGCGGCGTGCTCGCCGTGGGCCGCGTGAACCCCGACCCGGCGCCGCTCGCCGAGCACGCAGCATCCACCGACCGCCGCCAGTGGTGGCTCGACCGGCTGGCGCGCTGCTACGCGGTTCTCGAAGCTTCCTGACGGCCCGCGCGACCGGGCCGAAGGGCGCGCGTCAGAAGAGCGGGCGGCCCTCCTTCAGCCGGCGTCGCACGTCGCGGAGGCTGCGGCGCAGCGGCGCCTCGCGCACGGCGAGCGGCGCGAGCCGCATGAATCGCGCGAGCCGCCGGTCGAAGGCGTCGAACGCCCGCGCGTCGGCGTCCGTCCACGGCAGCTGCATGAGTGCGCGGAAGTCGGGACCGAGATAGCCCGCCACCAGCCGCTGCCGCAGGCGGAGCAGACGCGCCGGCACGCGACGCCCCAGGTACTCCAGGCGAACGATGCGCATCAGGTAGTCGCGCGTGGTCGGGTCGATCGAGAGGTCGGCGAGACTGTCGCGCCAGTACTCCCGGAACGCACCGCGCGAGGGCGGCCACGCCTCCGGCGGCAGCTGCAGCGTCGTGCCGAACACGCTGCCCTGGCGGTAGAACCGCTCGGCGAAGGCGCCCGCCAGCGGACCGTGCACACGCTCGTATGCCTGCTCCGCCCCGAGGTAGAGGCATGCCGCCACCCACTTCGTACGCCGGCGCAGCTCGGCCTTCGTCGCCGCCGCGGCGCCCTCGGCGCCATCGCCCGTCGTCATGAGCGCACTCTAGCGCAGAAGTGAACGCTGATTCACAGAACTGCGCAGGGCTCCCTGCGGCCCGTGGTCGCTCGACGAGGGGCGGGAAGCGGGTGCGGTCTACCGTGGCGCAGGACCCCAGGTCGCGTATTGGGCGTCGTCGCCGGGCGGGCTCAACGCCAGCATGCATCGACCCGCCGTGAGGGTCTCAGGCGACGCGTCGAACACCTGGAAGTACGTGGTCGTGACCCCGGGTTCGAGTGCGGCACTCTGCTCCTGACCCGGGAAGCCGGGGATCGCGACCTCGGCGGCGATCTGCGAGCCCTCCTGGTCCGACGCGATGTACAGGCCCGGCGGAAGCGGCATGTCGGACGCGGGTACGGCCATCGCCTGAGGATCGACCAGGGTGACCTCGATCGGGCATGCCACGTAGCCGCCAGTCACCGGTGCGGGCGCCGAAGCCTCCGCCGCGGCATCGGTCACATCGATCGGGGCGAGCACCTCCACGATGGCGGCATCCCGCAGCGTGGCCGCCGACTGGAGCGTCAGCGGCGTGCCGAACGGAAGGGGGTCGAGTACGGACGCCCCACGACCGGAGAAGTCGTGCGCGTGCAGGTTGTCGATCGGATCGCCCCAGAAGGCGTTCTGGCGGTCGCTGTTGAGCACCCACTCCAGACGCCACGAGTACACTCCGCCGGTCGGGTCATCCGCCGGGACGTCGAAGAAGTCGTAGAAACGCCCGTGGGGATCTCCGCTTTCGCGAAGTTGCACCCGCGTTGGGAACCCCTCGAGAGAGAGCTGTACGGGGTCGGACCGCGCCCGCGCACCTGCGGTCCATTGCCCCTCCGGCAGCACATGCACGCCGTTCTCATCGGTGAAACCCGCTTCGTCCAGCGCGTGAACGGCTACCGGCACCGCGATGTACGCGCCATTGATGGGTACGGGAAGTCCCGCGTCGCGAGCGCGCGCGGTGACGTCGATGGGCTGGCTCGCCATGACCTCGATCGCCGGCTCGTGCGTACCGATCGACGTGAGCCGCACCTCGGTTCCGTAGGCGAGCGGATGCTCGGTGGACGAGATGTGCTCTTCGCCCGACAGATATACGTCGTACGGCTGGGTGACGCTGTCGAGGCCGCGCAGCACCGAGGTGCCGTACAGAGTCAGCAGCAGCCCGCCTACACCGACGAACACGACGATGGTCGCCGGAATGCGCATGCGCGCGGCTGGGCGGAACCAGGCGACCACGACGAGCACAAAAGCGGCGGCGAACAGCCCACTCACGAACGCGATGCGTGCCGCCGGCTCCCAGATCGCGAGGAGGAAGTTCACGACCTGGCGTGATCCGAGCGGGAACAGCAGCGCCACTATGCCGATGAAGCCCAGCACTGACAACCCGAGCGACACGGCAGCGGGCGCATTCCAGCGCCGCGTCGGCGCGCCGACGTCGGCACGGTGTTCCGAGGTGGACACACCGTCTCCCCCCTGCACCGCGCCCCCGCGCGGCGTACGCACAGTGTCTCGTGTCGATCGCTCGCTGCCAAGAGGCGTCGGCGGTGAGGGAGGCTCGGATCAGAGGGGGTCGACGAGGGCGGTCGCCAGGAGGGCGGTGCGCTCGTTCACGAGTGCGTGCATCTCGGGGGCACTGAGGCCTGACATGATGGCATACGCCGACGTGTCTTCCCAGGTCTGCAGGATGACGCCGGCGAACTCCTGCGGAGGCACCCGCAGACGGAAGCGATACGCGAGCGCGAGCTCCTCGATGAACGAGCCGACGCGCTCGACCATGCCGGTCTGCCACGCGAGGTAGGTCTCGGCCAGCCGCTGGTCGCGCATCGCGCGGGTGCGGATCTCGCTCGTCAGCAGGATGCCCTGCTTCTTGTCGAACGCCACGTCGAGCAGCTGGCGCACGAGGGTCCCGGGCTCGAGGTCCTCGCCGCGCTCCTGCAGCTGGGCGACGCGCTCGGCGACCTCGTCGATCTTCTCGCCGGCGACACGCTCGGTGAGGGCGAGCATCAGCTCGTCCTTGGTCTCGAAGTTCGAGTAGAACGCACCGCGGGTGAATCCTGCGCGCTCGCAGATCGCTTCGACGGATGCTGCGTCCAGGCCGACTTCCGCGAAGACCAGGGCGGCGGCGTCCAGCAGCTTCTGCCGGGTCGCCTCGCGGCGACGAGAGGTGCCGGTCGCTTCGGCCACGGGGGTGTCGGTCATCGGTCCTCCATCTCGTCCAGTCTCACACGCACTACTCAGGTTGGGGCGGGCAACCCGCCCTACGATACACTCATGTATCCGATACAGCGCTGTATCGACGGTTCCCGAACTCTCCACCCGTAACCGGAGGCGCTGTTGTCGACTCTTCTGTATGCGCTCGGTCGCTGGACCTACCGTCACCCGTGGCGGGTGCTGGTCTCGTGGCTGATGCTGCTGGGCATCGCCCTCGGCTTCGCGATCCCGCACCTGGGCGGGACGGACAACTCCTTCTCGATCCCTGGCACCGAGGCCCAGGAGGGCATCCAGCTGCTCGATCGCAGCTTCCCGCAGGCGAGCGGGACGAGCGCGCAGCTCGTCATCGTGACGGCCGAGGGCGACCGGATCGATGAGGATCCGTACTCCGGCGCCATCGACGACACGGTCGCGCACCTCGAAGACCTCGACGGGGTCATCGCCGTGACCGACCCCTTCAACGAGATGGTGACGGGCATGGTGGCGGACGACGAGTCCGCCGCAATCATCCGCCTCCAGTTCGACGGCCAGTCGACCGACGTGTCCGACGAGACGAAGGAGGGCCTCGAACAGGTCGCCGACGATCTGCGCGAGACGCTTCCCGAGGGCTCGCAGGTCGCCATGGGCGGCGACCTCTTCTCGACCTCGGTGCCCGCGCTGTCCCTCATCGAGGCGGTCGGCGTGCTCATCGCGCTGTTCGTGCTCATCGTGACGTTCCGCTCGTTCGCGGTGGCGTGGTTCCCGCTCGTCTCCGCACTCATCGGCGTGGGCCTCGCGATCGCGCTCATCTTCGTGGCCACCGCGTTCGTCTCGGTGTCGTCGACGACCCCGATGCTCGCGATCATGCTGGGACTCGCCGTCGGCATCGACTACGCCCTCTTCATCGTCGCGCGACATCAGGACCAGGTCCGCGCCGGGGTCGAACCCGAGGAATCCGCCGCCCGCGCGACGGGCACGGCCGGTTCCGCGGTCGTCTTCGCCGGCATCACGGTGCTCATCGCCCTCATCGGCCTCGGCTTCGCCGGCATCCCCTTCCTCACGACGATGGGCATCGCCGCGGCTGTCGCCGTCGCCATCGCCGTCGTCGTCGCGATCACCCTCACGCCCGCGCTCCTCGGCTTCGCGAAGCACCGCGTCGCCGGCTGGGGCCACGGCAAGAAGCGGCGCGGGATGCCGCTGCCCGGCGCGCGCCGTTCCACCGACGCCGACGAATCGGCGGCCGGGGAGGATGCGGAAACCCCACACCCCCTGGACGGAGTTCGGCCGGAGGAGACCTCGAGGCGCGCGCGAGCGGCCACCGAGGCGGCGGAGACGCGCGAGCCGAAGCACGTCGCAACCACCGACGCGACCCACGCGACCCCGCAGACGACGCCGAAGAAGACCAATCGCTGGGTCATGCTCGTCACGAAGCACCCGATCGTCACCACCATCGCCGTCGTGCTCACCCTCGGCGTCATGGCGATCCCGGCGGCGAGCCTCGCGCTCGCCCTGCCGAACGCCGGCCAGCAGCCGGAGTCGAGCCAGGCACGTCAGGCGTACGACCTCACGGCCGAGCACTTCGGGCCCGGGTCGAACGGCCCGCTCATCATGACCGGCACGATCGTCACGTCGACGGATCCGCTCGGACTCATGGCCGACCTCAAGGCCGAGATCGAGAAGGTGCCGGGTGTGAAGGAGGTCGCACTCGCGACGCCGAACGAGACCGCCGACACCGGGCTCATCCAGATCGTGCCCGAGACCGCGCCCGACGACCCGGCGACCGCACAGCTCGTCCGGGACCTTCGTGCGCTCGCCCCGGAACTCGAGGACGAGTACGGCGTCGACCTCAAGGTGACGGGATTCACCGCCGTCGGCATCGACATCTCGGACCGCCTGGGCGCCGCCTTGCTGCCGTTCGGCGTGTTCGTCGTCGGCCTGTCACTCGTGCTCCTCATGATCGTGTTCCGCTCGATCTGGGTGCCGATCAAGGCTGCCCTCGGCTACCTGCTGTCGGTGATGGCCGCGTTCGGCGTGGTCGCCGCGGTCTTCGAGTGGGGCTGGGGCGCCGAGCTCCTGCACGTGGACCGTACGGGCCCGGTGATCAGCTTCATGCCGATCATCCTGATGGGCGTGCTGTTCGGCCTGGCCATGGACTACGAGGTCTTCCTCGTCAGCCGCATGCGCGAGGACTATGTGCACGCCCGCCGCGCTGCGGGCGGCCACGCGACGCGTGGAAGCCGCGACATCGCGGTCGGCGCCGTGCGCTCGGGCTTCACGGCCTCGGCGCGTGTGGTCACAGCCGCCGCGGTCATCATGTTCGCGGTGTTCGCGGCCTTCGTGCCCGAAGGCGACTCGTCGATCAAGCCGATCGCGCTGGGCCTCGCCGTCGGCATCGCCGTCGACGCGTTCCTCGTACGCATGACTCTCGTGCCCGCCGTCATGACCCTGCTCGGCGACAAGGCGTGGTGGATGCCGCGCTGGCTCGAGCGGGTCCTCCCCCACTTCGACATCGAGGGCGAAGCCGTCGAGCGCGAGCTTTCGCTCGCCGAGTGGCCGGAGCCCGACACGACGGCCGTGGTCGTCGGCGACGGCGTCGCCGTGCGCGCGGACGCGGGCGGCTCGGCCGGCGAGGTCGTGCTCTTCGAGGACGCAGCCTTCCGCGCGGAGCCCGGCGGCACGCTCATCGCGACCGGCGACCCCCGCGCGGCGCGGGCCTTCGCGCTCACGATCGCGGCGCGGCTCGCGCCGACAGACGGGCGACTGCGCGTCGCCGGCCACCTGCTCCCCGAGCGCGGGGCCTGGGTGCGTGCGCACGTCGGGCTCGCGCTCCTCGCCGATGCCGACGACCGCGTGCCGGCGCTGCGCCGCGCCCTCGCCGGAAAGGCGAGCCTCGTCGTGATCGAAGGCGTCGACGCGCTCGATCACGCGGAGCGCGACCAGGCCGCCGCGCTGCTGCGCGACGCCGCCGCGGCGCTCGCGGCCGGCGACGAGCGTCTGACGCTCGTCGTCACGGGCCGCACCGAGAGCGCGGCGCTCGCCCTCCTCGCGGACGCGCACCGCCCCGACGTGAGCTCGATCACGCTGCGCTCCGCCGCCGCTCAGACCACCCCCACCGCAGAGGTGAACGCATGACCCCGAACTGGATCACCACGGCCGTCGAGCGCGCGCGCTCGACCCGGCCCGTCACGTGGCTGACGCTGATCGGCGTGCTGCTGCTGCCCGTCGTCATCGGCGGCATCCTGGTGGCCGCGCTGTACAACCCGGTCGAGCGGCTCGACAACCTGACCGCCGCCGTCGTGAACGAGGACGAACCGGTCACCGTCGACGGGCAGCTTGTGCCCCTCGGCCGCCAGCTCACCGCCGGGCTCGTCGAGGGCTCGGACGACCTCGACAGCAACCTCACCTGGACGCTCTCGAACGCGGATGACGCCGCCGCCGGCCTCGCGGACGGCACCTACGCCGCCGTCATCACGATTCCCGAGAACTTCACGGCGGCCGCCCTGTCGACCCGGCCGGGCGAGACGCCCGAGCAGGCCACGATCGAGGTGACGACGCCGCCCGACAGCCTCATCGTCGACGACGCCATCACCGCGCAGGTCGCCTCGGCAGCCGCCTCGACCATGGGCGAGCAGCTGTCGACCGTGTACCTCGAGAACGTGTTCCTCGGTTTCACGACGCTGGGCGACCAGCTCGGCACCGCGGCCGACGGCGCGCAGCAGCTCGCCGACGGCGCGACCCAGGCCGCGGACGGGGCAGCGGAGCTGCCCGGCGGCATCTCGCAGCTCGCCGACGGCAACGAGCAGCTGGCGAGCGGGGCCTCGCAGCTCGCGAACGGCGCCGGCCAGATCGCGGGCGGCGCGACGTCGCTGCAGTCCGGTCTGACCACGATCGCCGGCAAGACGCGCGAAGCCTCTGCCGGCGCGCAGCAGATCGCCGACGGCGTGAACGCCGGCGCGGCGCAGCTCGAGCAGACGGGGCTCGTCCCCGACGGACTCACACAGGCCGCGAACGGCGCGTCCGCAGCGACCGGTGCGGCGGCGTCGGAAGCGAAGGCGAACTTCGAGGCTCTGCAGAAGCTCGCGGCATCGTGCGCGCAGCCCGGGGACTTCTGCACGCAGCTCGGAGCAGCGGTGGCGTCGGCAGCGAAGACCTCGGCGATCCTCAACGGAACTGATCCGAAGACCAATCCCGGTGCGGCGAGCCTGACGCAGCTCACGGAAGGCGGGCTCGCCCAGTTGAACACCGATGGCACAGCGAAACTCGCCGCCCAGTTCCGCGAAATCGGCACCGGCGTCGGCACGCTCGCGGGCGGTCTCACCCAGCTGGCCGGCGGCATCGATCAGTCGGCGGCGGGCGCGGGGCAGCTGGCGACCGGCGTGACCGGCATCGAGAGCGGCGCGGACGGACTCTCCGACGGCGCCTCCCAGCTCGCGTCCGGCGCGACCCAGGCCGCGGACGGCGCCACGAGCCTCGCCGACGGCGTGGCCCAGCTCGCCGACGGCACCGGCGAGCTCGCGACCGGGCTGGCCACAGCATCCGATTCCCTTCCGTCGTACACCGACGACGAGGCAACCGACCTCGCCACGGTGGTGGCGAACCCCGTGGCGGCGGAGGGCGTGGGCACGTCGCTGTTCGGCGCCTCCGCGATCCCGCTGCTGGCGACCCTCGCACTGTGGTTCGGCGGACTCGGCACGTTCGTCGCGCTGCAGGCGGTGTCGCGTCGTGCGCTCACGTCCCGCCAGCCCTCGGCGCTGCTCGCGCTGCGCTCGTTCGCCCCGGCGGCGGCGCTCGGCGCCGTGCAGGGCATGCTGGTGGCCGGCGTCGTGCAGCTCGCCGCGTCGTACGCGTGGGCGGACTGGTGGGTGTTCGCCCTGGTCGCCGTCGTCGCGGGCATCGCGTTCGCCGCGGTGAACCAGGCGCTCATCGCCGTGTTCGGCGGTGCCGGGCGGTGGATCGCCGCACTCATCGGCGTCTTCGCCGTCGCGACCGGCGTCGTCTCGACGGTGCCCGGCGTGCTCTCGAGCGTTGCCGCGCTGCTGCCGACCGGCCCCGCGTACAACGGCATGCTCGCCGCGCTCACGTCGGCGTCGGGCCTCGGCGCGGCGATCGCCGGCCTCGTGGTGTGGACACTGCTGGGCCTCGGCGCGACGATCCTCGCGGTCGCACGCCGGCGCAGCACCTCGGCGCGAGCGCTGCTCAAGGCGGCGCCCGCCACCGCCTGATCCGCTCGTCCTCGGAGCCCCGGCCTCGCGGCCGGGGCTCCGTCCCTTTGCGGACCTCGGCCGATCGGCGGGAGATCCTGGCCGATCGGCCGATTGCCCGCACGGCGGCGCCGCGTCAGGATCGGAGCCATGAACCTCCCCGACCCCTCCCCGCATCCGGCCGAGGCGCGCCGCGACGCCGCCCGGATCCCCCCGCGCTGGTTCATCCGCACCGCGTGGGTCGTGCATCGTGCGCTGTACCGGGTGACCGGCGGACGCGTGGGGCTGCGTCATCCGTCCCCCACCGTCTACGGGATGATGCGCCTGCACACGGTCGGCCGCCGCTCGGGCGAGCCGCGCGTCGCGATCCTCGGATACTTCGAGGACGGCCCCGACCTCGTCACCCTCGCGATGAACGGGTGGGGCGATCCGCCGCCGGCGTGGTGGCTGAACCTCCAGGCCCGGCCCGCGGCATCCGTCGACCTCCCCGACGGCACGCGCGAGGTGCTCGCCCACGAGGCGACAGGGCCCGAGCGCGAGCGGCTCTGGGCCGTGTGGCGCACCCTCGAAGGCGACGCCGACCTCGACGCGTACGCGGCACTGCGCAGCCGCGAGACCCCGGTCGTGGTGCTCGCCCCGGCGCTCTGAGCGTCATGTCCGGCGGGGTCGGGTCCCTCGGGGGAGAGTGAGACCCGACCCGCCGGCGCCGGCGACGGTCACCCGTCGTCGGTCTTGATCGTGACCAGCCCCTGCGCGTCCGCCAGATTGGCGCCGGGCGCCGGCTGCAGTGTCACGATGAATGCTTCGTCCGGTTCCTTCAGAGAGTCGCCCACGACCGTGAACGTGATGGTGGCGGTGGTGGCGCCGGCGGCGAACGCCACGACGCCGGAGGTGGCGCCGGTCACATCGACGCCCCACATCACACCGTTCGCGATGAGGGCGTCGACGCTCCACCCGATCGACAGCGCCGAGCCCGCCTGGTCGCGGGTGACCGTGAGCGTCACCGTCTTGGTGGTGCCTGCGGCGCCCTCGGTGACCGTCGCGTCCGAGATCCGCACGGCCTGCGCCGCGGGCGGCGATCCCGTGTACGCATCCTCGTCGGTGCGCAGGCGATAGTCGGCAGCGGATGCTGTGACCCCGGCGCCGAACGCAAACAGACCCTGTCTGCCGTCGGCGAGCGGCGAGTTGTACGAGTACGACGCGAGCACCTGGCCGCCGAGCGTGACCGTGACCACCGTCGCCTTGAGGACGATGTCGAGCACGTAGTCGGTGCCCGCGACGAGTGCGCGGGCGATCGTGAGATCGATGGTGCGGACCCCCTTCGCCACATGCCCGATGACCACGCGCTGGCCGGCGACGTCGATCCCGACGAACTTGTAGTCCTTGGCCGAGTACCAGTCGAAGAGGATGCCGGTGATCCCCGCAGCCCGGAGGGTGGCGGTGAGCTGCACGTAGCTGGTCGCATCGAACTGCGGCACGCTGCTGTAGCCCGTGCCGACGGGGACGCCGATGAGCGCCGTCGCGGTGCCCGCAGCATCCGTCGTCCCCTGCAGCCGCCCGCCCGCGGTCGCCCACGTCCCCGTGACGGCCTGCGTGGCCGACGGGCCGCCGCCCTCGAAGTACTCGGTGCGGTCGATCGTGATCTCGGGCGAGATCACCGTCAGGCTGATGTTGTCGAACAGCCCCTTCGCCTGGTTGGAGCCGAAGCCCGTCAGGCCGCGGTTGAGGGCGACCTGCTGCCCGCCGATCATGCGCGGCGCGAAGGTGTAGCTGAAGGCGTTCTTGCCGTCGGCGGTGACGGTGACGACCAGACCGTTGATCACGACGTTGAGGTTGTAGAAGGTGTTGGCCTTCACACCGCCGGGGACGCTCCCCTGCGCGCGCACCCACCAGCCGGTGGCCGTGCGCTCGCCGATCACCATCTTGTTGGTCGACTGGTCGATGCCGGCGAACTTGAAGTCGGTCGGGCCGAAGTAGTCGAAGATGATGTACGCGTTGGCCTTCCAGCCGCCGGTGGGCTTGTCCATCGAGATCCGCGCCGACACCTCGTAGTACACGGTCTGGTACGCGTCCGAGTACCAGACGGCCACCGCGTCCCCCTGCGAGCTCGCCGCCGTCACCGTCAGCACGCCCTGCGTGATCGTGAAGGTGCCGGAGTCGGTGAGGAACCCCTGCAGCGTGCCGTCGTTGAAGTCGGCACCGCGCACGCTGTCGCGCTTGCCGCCCGGGATGTTGCCGGCCTGCGGGTCGGTCGGTCCGCCCGTCTGCGTCTGCCAGTAGCCGTGGTCCTCCTGGCGGATGAGCCCCAGCTCGCCGAACGGCTCGCCGTTGCGGGCGGGATCGCTGCCCTCGTCGCTCCAGCGCGTCGGATCGGCGCCCTGGCTGCGGCTGAGCGCGTACAGGAACTCGGGCAGCGCCGGGTTGTTCTGACGGCTGACGGTGGCCATCCCGAACGGCGCGAACGGCACAAGGTAGCTGTTGAACTCGCCGACCCAGTCGATGAGGCGGTCGCCGGCGGTGTTGCCGATGAGGACGTCGAGTCCGGCGCCGCCGTAGGCGCGGTCCTGGAAGCTCGAGTTCACGCCGTCGGCGATGTCGTTCAGCCACGTGTCGCCGTACTGCTGGCACGTGCCGTTGTTCGCCATGACGAGGCATCCGCTGTGCAGATCGTCGTCCGCCTGGTGCAGGTCGTTGCCCCAGCCGCCCCACAGCGTGTCCTGGCCGGTGCCGCCGACGACCCAGTCGTTGCCGAGGTCGCCGAAGATCGCGTCGTCGCCGTCGGTGGCCTGGTCGTACTTCCACGCGAGGCAGTTGCCCTGGTTGTCGACCGACACGCACGTCTTCACGAGGATGTCGCCGACGAGGTCCTCGTTGTTGAGGAAGAACTGGTTCGGGAACAGCGCGCGGTCGGAGCTGCCCGTGCAGGTGTGGCCGCTCGGCGACCACGAGGTGCAGCCCCAGGTCTGGCCCGTCGCGCTGAACAGGATCGCACGGCGCGGGTCGTACTCGTCGTACAGGAGGAACTCTCCCAGGCGCATCTCGTTGTGGTTGTTGGCGTGCCACGGGTTGGTGTCGGCACCGAAGTGCAGCACGTCGCCGGGGTTCCACGGGTGGGCGAAGTCGATGTACTCGAGACCGACGAGGGTGCCCGCGAGATCGAAGTGCTGGGCATAGCCGCTGCCCGGCTGCTTCGGCCCGTTGACGCCGTTCGGAGCGAGGCGGTTGTCGTCGGGATCGGTGCCGATGGCCTCCGCGCCCGAGATGGCGTCGTCGCCGGCGCCGCCGTGGATCCAGTCGCTCCCCCAGCCGCCGAAGATGATGTCGTCCGAGTTGTTCGCGTCGTACAGCGGCGAGTTCGCCACGTGGTGCAGGCTCGCGTTCACGTCGGGACCGAGGTTGTAGATCGTGAGGTCGGCCGCCTTGTTCAGCTGGCCGCCGATGTTGATCGTCGCCGTCTGGCCCTGACCGGGCGTGTAGATGAACTCGTTGAGCACGTTGCCGTTGGAGTACTTCGTATCGGGGTCGGTCGCCAGGAGCGCCGTGATGCCGTAGAGCCGCTCGCTGTAGCAGGCGTTCACGGCGCCGGGCACGGTTGCGTTGCCGGAGCAGGCGGCGCCGCCCGTCAGGATGCCGGTCGAGGTGTTGCGGCTGGTGAAGATGCGGCCGTCGTCGCCGAGGATGCCGTCCTGGCCCGTGCCGCCCGAGATCCAGTCGTTGCCCCAGCCGCCGATGATGTCGTCGTCCTGCGCATCGCCGTAGACGACGTCGTGGTCGGCACCGGTGTAGACCGTGTCGTCGCCGGTCTCACCGTGGACTTCGTCACGGCCGCCGGTCTGCGCGCCGGCCGTCGGGTCGTAGGCGACGTTGCGCCACTGACCCGTGGCCGTGTCGAGCACCTTCGAGCAGATCGGCTGCGTCGGCGAGCCATTGGTGCAGTCGCTGCCCACGCCGAGGCCGAAGTTCTCGGGCTCGAAGTCTGGCCCGCCGAGGGTGTAGTCGAGGAGTGTCACGCCCCGCACGATGAGCTTCTGCGTGCCGTAGGTGTCGTACTGGAATGTCACGTAGTTCGGCCCGGTCGCCGGCGGGACGCCGACCCCGCCCGTGTTGCCCAGGCCGTTGACGTCGCCGTGGCTCGTGCCGACGATGCGGACGATGCGGCCGTTGTCTCCGATGATCGTGTCGGCATCGCGGGCGTGCATGTCGGCGGGCAGCGTGCCGTCGACCAGTGTGCCGCCGGTCGTCGGCGTGCTGACCATCGTGCCGCCGTTGGTCTGGTCGTTGATGCCGATGCGCGATCCCGCACCGCCGAAGATGACGTCGGCACCGCGGTCGTGACCCGGCAGGTAGTCGAGCGCCGGGTTCTGCAGGCCGTCGGGGCGCTTGTCGGCCGTGTCGAGGCTGAAGAAGTCGCTCGAGCCGCCGACGATGTCGTCCTGGCCGAGACCGCCGAAGACGACGTCGTTGCCGGCGTTGCCCTCGATGTAGTCCTCGCCGTCCGTCGCCGCCTCGAACGAGGGCACCACCACGAGCACGCCCGTGTAGTCGCAGAGGATCGCCACGCCCGCGCCGGGGTCGTTGTCGTAGCAGCCGAGGGGGGTGCGCGAGGCACCCACATGGGAGGCGGAGGTCGCCGCGTCGCCCACGCCGTTCACGACGGACGGGTGGTCGTCGATCCAGCGGCGGAAGGCGCTGTCGATGCCGCCGTCGCCCTCCAGGACGTCGTCGCCGAGCTGCCCGAACAGGACGTCGTGGGCCGCGCCGCCCGCGAGGTAGTCGTTCCCCCACGTCGCGGCCCACTTGTCACCCCGGTCCGACGCCACGTCGTGGAACAGGTTCGTCACGTCGTACTCCGCCCACCACGGCGCCCCGTCAGGATCGCGGTACGGACGCGGCGTGCCGTCGACGAGCAGCACGCCCGAGTTGTTCTCGGTCGGAGTGGGCGCACCGTTGCAGAGGTTCGAGGCGTCCGTGATGTCGCTGCGGCTGTAGAGCAGCGTGCCGCACAGCGACTGGAACCGCGGGCTCGTCCAGTTGCCCGGCGTGCGGTCGAACCACACGGCATCGCCGAACAGGATGTCGTCGGACTGGTCGCCGTCCATCATGTCGCTGCCGGCGCCGCCGACGAGCACGTCACGGCCGAGGCCGCCGAAGACGATGTCGTCCGCACCCTTGTCGAGGTTGACGCTGCGGATCCGCAGGATCGAGGCGAGCGCCGTCGTCTGGATCTTCTGCAGCCGCGGGTCGGGCTCGTTCGGGTCGGCCACGTTCTGGTCGATCGCGCCGTGGTCGCCGAAGACGATGTCGTCGTACGCCCACTCGGGCTGCCCGTTGGCGTTAACCGTGAACGACCCGAGGCCGAGGCCCGGCGCGCCGTCGCCGTAGATGAGGTCGTACCCGGCGACGAGCAGGTCGTCGACGACCCCGATGACACCACCCACGATCGGCGTGAGGGTCGTGCCGTTCGGGATGAAGCCCGCGCCGGTCACCGTCGGCCGTGGGCTGCGGTTGATCGTCGCGATGTCGAGCGCGCGCGTCAGCACGTCGACGTTGACGCCCGAATCGCCGTAGATGTGGTCGACGCCGCGGAGGCCGCGGATCTCGTCGTCGCCCGAACCGCCGGCGAGGTGGTCACCGGCCTGGCTGCCGATGATGAGGTCGTCGCCCAGGCCGCCGTAGGCCGTGAAGCCCACGGTCGGCAGGTTCGCCGGGAGGAGGTCGGCGAACAGGCCGGACGCGTCGATGATGTCGTTGCCGCTGTGGTCGAACGGGTTCGCGAGACCGAACACCCACTCGTCGTCCTCGTTCTCCCCGTCGGGGATGTGTGTGAACGGGTCGAACGGCTTGGGACCGAACTCCATGCCGAGGTTGTCGCCCGGTGTGCCGGAGTACCAGACGCCGTCCTGCGACGTGTCGCCGTAGACCACCAGCGGCGAGCCGGGTCCGGCCGTGTGCGTCGCGTCGCAGCGCACCGGATCGTCGACGAGGCCGTCCGGCTGCGCGGCGATCTTGAAGAGCAGGCTGTCGGCCGCGCGGTTGCAGACGGTGATCACGTCGCCGCCGATCATGACGCCGTTCGACGCGCGGAACTCGTCCCATGCGGTGAGGCTCAGGGTGACGGCATCCCAGATCGCCACGCCGGTCGCATTCAGGTGCATGCTGGGCGCCCACGCGACGTTCGCGAACTCCACGACGCTGTCGTTCGGGCCCGAGAACTTCGAGATGGTGAACGGACCCGCGAAGCCGCTGATGCGCACCTGCATGCCGACCTTGAAGCCCGCGGCCTTCCAGCTCGCGCCGTCGGTACGGGTCAGGCTCGACGTCCGCACCTGCACCGGCGTCGTGACCTCGATCTTCACCGGCTGCGCGACGCGCACGTCGGTGGCGAGGCCCACGCCGAGCGGAAGCGCGACCGGAACGGTGGGCGCGATGTTCGGGCCGCCCAGGATCATGATCGAGCCCTTGCCGCAGCCGGGGAAGGGGTCGGCGTACGGGCACTGCGCGAACGGCAGGTCGAGGAAGCCGAGGATCATGCGCGTGAAGTTCTCGCCCGCGAGCTGCACGTGCTGGAAGGCGTGCAGGTACGGGTCGCCGGCGTAGTAGCCGCTGCCGGGGAGCAGTCCGTTGAACGCCCAGTTGAGTCCGTCGAGCCGCGTGAGGACGAGTGCCGCGCCCGGGAACGCGGAGGCCTGAGCCGGCGTCGGAGCGGTACGCGTCATCTCGAACACGGTCTGGATCGGCGTGTTGCCTCCGCCGTGCACGGCCGTGAGGCCACCGTGCGGTCCGGGGACGAAGACGTTCTGCGAGGTGGGCGCCGCGATCGACGGGAGCACATCGCCGCGGTCGAGCGTCAGCGTCGTGGCCGTCACCCCCACGAGGCGCCACTGGCCCGCGATGTTCGCGATCCGCACCAGCTGGCCGACGACGAAGCCGTCCGCGATCCAGCTGCCGGTTGCACGGGTGACCGTGCCGCCTGCGGGGCCTCCGGCCACCGTCACCGGGACGGTGATCGTCACCGGGACGTCCTGCGCGACGACCGTCGGGGCATTGACGCCGGAGCCCGACGTGCCCGGCGTCGGAGCGCCGCCGCTCACGAGCTGCAGATACATGACGGTGTTGTCGGTGGTGTCGCTCGGGTCGGAGTCGGCGAAGCCGACGACCTTGAACACGCGCCCGGGCTGATTGCTGATCGTGACCGGCTGACCGATCAGGAAGCCCTGCGCCTTCCAGTCGAACGGCGACGGTCGTGTGAGCTGCAGCGCACCGGCCGGCGGCGCCGCGAAGCCCGGATACGTCTGGGCCGGCGCGAGGACGATCTGTCCCTTCAGCTTCACCGGGTCGTCGGGCTGGAGCGTGCCCTGGATGTCGAGGCGGTCGTTGCCGGAGCCCAGGAAGAGGTTGAGCACCTCGATCGAGCTGCGGCCGGCCGCCGTCTCATACTCGCCGTCGACGAACGACACCGAGCCGAAGCTGATGCCGCCGGGGAAGATCTGCGGCTCCCCGAACGTCTCGTTCTGCGATCCGCCGTACGCCGCCCCGAAGTCGAGGTCCTTCGCCATGCCGAGGCCCCGGAGGGTCGTCGAGGTCATGACGCCCCAGTTGTGCGCCACGCTGCCGTCGCCGTAGATGTTGAGGACGTCGATCTGCTTGGACTCGGGCGCCTGGGTCGCGATCGCGAACAGCGGACCGTCCTGCTCGCCCGGCAGCTTCAGCCCGAGCTCGAGCGAGCGGTCGGCGCCCGTCACGCCGCCTTCGACCGCGAGCGGGCCGCGCAGGCGCGTCAGCAGGTGCTGCGACGCCGGGAAGTTCTTGACGCCCTGGCGCACGATCGGCTGGTAGTACCCGAGGTCGGCTTCGAGCTCGACCTTCTGGTCGAGATACCAGTCGGCGGCGGTGAAGGTCGCCTGCGCGGCGATCCTCACGACGCTGAACGCCGAGCCCGACAGGGCCGAGAAGTCGTCGTACGAGTCGGGGCGGAACTCGAGCTGCTGGTCGTGCGCGAGGTTGGTGCCGCGGATGTTCTGGATCTTGGCACGGACGCAGTCGCCGTCGCCGTCGCACACGAGCACCCACTGGCCCTCGAGGAGTCCGTCGGCGAGCCAACCTCCGCCGGCGCGGGTGAGGCGGAAGTGCGTCAGCAAGTCGTCGCCGACCTCGGTGGCGAGCGACGCGGCGCCGTCCCAGATGCCGCGACGCGTGAGGACGTTGATCGAGGTGCCGTTCGCCGCGCCGCCGCAGCCGATCAGCGGCGTCGACACAGTGAAGGTCTTCCCGTCGACCGCGATGGACTGCACCGTGTAGACGCCGGTGCACGCCGCGAACCGCACGCGCTGGCCGATGGCGAGACCGTCGTCCCAGAAGCTGCCGGTGTCGCTGCCGTTCGCGCGGGTGATCGTCGAGCCGGCGAACGAGAGGTTGCCGAGGAACACCCGAGACGGGATGTCGCCGCCGATCTCGACATAGTCGTCCGGCGTCACCGCCACCCCGTTGATCGAGACCACGTCGACGAGTCCGTCGGGCGTGATCACGACGTGCACGTCGCCGGTCGGGGTGGTCGTGAGGCGGATGTAGTAGCCGTCGCGGAGCCCCGGGACCGAGCAGGCGGCGTCGCCGCACTTCACGACGACGGTGTCGGTGCCGGTCGGGATCGTCACCACCTGCGCCGTCTCGTCGTCGTAGACGAGCACGTCGGTGCGCTGCTGGCCCGAGCGGAGGTTCGGGAACTTGTATGCCGAGGTCGCGAACTCCTGCCCCCAGAAGATGATCGCCGTCGTCGGGTCCCCGGGCTCGGGGTTGCTCCGCGCCTGCAGCGTGAGGCGCACCGGGGCGTTCCAGTTCGTGCTGTCGAAGGTCAGCAGGTAGTAGGTGCCGAACGCCTCGCCGGTGACCTTCGTCCAGCGCGAGCCGAGCACGGGATCGAGGATCTGCAGGATGCGCTGGGAGTCGGCATCCATCGTGATCTTCACGGTGATGGTGAGCGCGCCGGGGTCCTTCGCGAGCTGGACCAGGATCTCGTCGGTGCGCTGAGTGGTGCTGCTGCCCTCGATCACGATGCCGCGGTCGTCGAGGACGCAGTCCTGCGTGTCCGCGGCGCACGCGATCTCGGTCGGCGTGTTCGGCGCGGTGGCGGGGTTCTCGGTCGACGGCTCGACATGCGTGACGTAGACGCCCGGGGTGTCGTTGTCGTACACGCGGACGTTCACCTGGCGCGCCGCCGCACCGTGGAACTCGGCATCCGCGACCTTGTCTGCGGCGATGACCGAGTGCTGCACCACCACGGTGCGGTCGCCCTCCGAGCGGAGGTCGTCGTAGGCGCGGATGTACACGCGCTGCGGGGAGTTCCAGTTCCCGGGTGTGAACGTCAGCACCACGGCGCGTCCGGCCTCGTCGACGACGACGCCGTTGCGCACGTAGTGGCGCTGGAAGTCGCCGATGCTGTTGCACTGGTCGCCGTACGGGAAGGTGTCGACGCAGAGCCAGATCGTGTCGGCGGCGCCGTCCGTGAGCCCGAAGCCCGTCGGGTTGTCGAAGGTGTCGCGAGCCTCTTCGTCGGGTGAGAGAGCGGCCGAGACCGTCACGAAGATGTTCGAGGTGGGGGCATGGCTGAGCTCGACGGTGTAGTAGTCGGTCTCCCTGATCGGCCCGGTCGTCGTGCCCTCGCGCACACTCGTCGAGGTGCCATGCTCCTTGATCACGACGACGCCGGTCTCGGGGGTCGCGAGGTTGTAGGGCACGCCGTCGACCACGATGCCGTCGTAGCGCGGGTCGTCCGAGAGCACGATGTGGTCGACCGCCCCCGAGATACCCTCGAGCTCACGGGTCACGATGTCGGCGGTGACGTCACCCGCGACCGAGATCTGGTCGGAGCCCAGGCCTCCGATGACGCGGTACGCGACCCCGTACGCGGTGGACAGGACGAAGAACTGGTCGTCGCCCTCGAGCCCGTCGATCTCGAGGATCTCGATCGTCGTGTACTTGACGTTGAGCCCGGCGCCGTAGATCGCCTTGTCGGTGATCACGAAGTCGTCGGCGAACTCGGTCCCGAGGACGACGAGCTTGTCGAAGCCGGTGCCGCCGTCGACGTTGACCGGCGCGTTGACGTTGTACTGGACCTCGTCCTCGCCGCCGCCGGCCCGGATGTCGAGCGGACGGTTGGTCGAGAAGCCGAGCCCGATCACCGGCACGGCGACGCCGTTGGCGTCCAGCGGGATCACGTCGTCCTGCCACATCGTGTTGTCGAGGTCGACGTTGCTGCCGGGCGCGTGGTGGTACGTGATGTGCGCGTCGGCGTTGTTGCAGACATCGTCGCCGTTGTTGTCGTAGCGGATGTAGCCGCCCGCGAGCACGCACTGCCCGTCGTCGGCGCCGTCCGCCGCGTCCTGCGGGAAGACGCCGCCCGCCGGCCGGTAGTCGACGTCGCTGAGGCCGCAGCCCGCGATGTTGTCGGCATCGGTGTCGCACACCGCGGCGATCGCGAAGGCCCGGACGATGAACAGGTCGTTGTCGTCGTCGCCGTTGAGCTGGATCTCGGCCTGGTTCGAGTAGACGATGAAGCGGTCGTTGCCGGTGCCGCCGGTGGCGAGCAGCGGGGCGTGCGCACCGGGGCTCAGCCAGCCGCGGGTCGTCGGGACGAGAGCCGGGAAGGTGTCGGCCGGCAGGAGCGCGCCGCCCTCGGGCGCGGCCTCGCCGTCTCGCTGCGTGCCGAAGATCTGGCCGATCTGGAACGCGTCGTTTCCGGCGCCGCCGTCGAGCGTCATCGTGGCCTGGGTGTCGTCGACGTAGAACGCGTCGTTGCCGCCGAGGCCGAAGACGGTGATGCGGCCGTTGAGCGCGCGATCGTAGTTGATGCGCTGCACGAGCGCGCTGGGCTCGTTGCCCGGCGTGCGGTCGCGGTACAGGCCGATGCCGCCGTCGGCGTTGCCGTTGCCGGCGAGCAGGGCGATGAAGGCCGGGTGATCGGCGGTCTCGGTCGGCGTCGCACACGTCGCCGGTACACCCGCGGTCAGCGCGAACGGCGACTCGTTGTCGATGCAGGTCAGTGCCCGCAGCAGCCAGATGTCGTCGGTCGCGCCGTTCGCCCCGTTGTAGGCCGCGGCCCCGTTGTCGTAGCCATAGACGTGGAGTTCGTCCGCACCCTGGTTCGCAAGACCCGTGTCGAGGACGTTGATGACGTAGTTGCGGATGTTGCCGTGGCTGCCGTTCGTGTAGATCGCGTAGTGGTCGGTCTCGCCCTGGCCGTCGAGGGTGAGCGTGTGCCCTGCTCCCGTGCCGGACTGCAGGCCCGTCGGGCTCGTCACGACGTCCATCGACTGCAGGTACCAGACCGTGAACTCGTCCTCGCCGTCGGCCGTGGTCGACGTGAGGGTGGCATTGCCGTGCACGATGGTCTTCGCACCGAAGAAGATGTAGCCGGCGTCGCCCCACTGCTCTTTGTTCAGAGCCGCGTTGCTGGTCTGTGCGAGGTCGAGACCCGACCGGTCGCCGAGCTGGAAGACATCGACGTCGCTGCCGCCCCACACGTTCGTCTGGCGTCCGGCGACGGGGTTGGCGGTCGACGGCGTGCAGGTGCCCACCGGATAGCCGTAGGTGCCGCCCGCCCCGACGACGCAGTCGGCGATGATCCGACCGCGAAGGATCATCGTGGTGCCGTGCTCGGGGTCGGGAACCGCGAGGGTGCCGCCGGTGTCGGCGTTGCCGAAGTCGCCGCGGATGTCGATGGCGCGGTCGGCGAGGATCTGCGTGAACGGGTGGAGTGTGACGTCGTCGCCGACCCGCAGCTCGACACCGCCCGCCTCGGCGAAGATCGTGCCGTTGGGGACCACGCGCGGGTGGTCGGGGTTGTTGCCCGGCACCGTGCTGTCGTCCTCGGCGAAGTTCGCGGTGCCGTTGCGGATGAGGAACAGGTCCTCGTCCAGCTGTGCGCTCTCACGGACGGTGATGCGGATGTCGCCGCCGGTCGCGTGGGCGAAGAGGAGGCGGAGGTAGGCGTCGGTCTCGGTGAGCCAGATTCCGGCGGATGCCTCGAGCGCGACGTCGTCGGCGATCGCGACGAGTCCGGCATCCGAGGTGCCGTTCGCGTTGTCGGCGCAGTTCTCGTTGTCGCACGCGAACGGCGAGCCGACGAGCGAGTCGATCTCGAGGTCGTTCGCGGCGACGCCGATCGAGCCGCCGTGCGCGTCGATGTCGATCGTCTGGCCGATCACGTCGGCGGCGGCGTCGTCGAGGGTGTCGAGGATGCTGCCGCTCCGCGTCCGCAGCGACACGTTGCCGGTGGCGAGCGAGTCGTCACCCGCGGTGTGCACGATGCCGATCTGCAGGTGGCCGGCGACCTGGTCGATGTAGATGCCCTGCGTCTTGTCGTCGTCGGCCGCCGTGTCGAACGCGTCGAGGTGCCCGGTCGGGCCGCCCACCGCGTCGACCTGGATCTCGAGGAAGTTGCCGGCCAGACCGATGCCGCCCGAGCCCGACACGCTGCCCGGCTGGCCGAGGCCGTTGTCGCCGGCGACGAGGGTGATGTTGCGGCCGGTGACGTCGACACCGGTCGGCGTGCCTGCCGCGCAGTCGAGGTCGTAGGCGTCGACGCAGGTGCGGTCGTCGTCGGTGTCGATGATGCCGGCGTCGAGCTCGGCATCCAGGATCCGCGCCGGCGAGCGGAGCGTGACGTCGGCCGCGATCGTGGCCGTGGTGCACGCCTTGGGCGTCGCGCCCGAGCACAGGCCGGTGGAGTGGATGTGGCCGACGCGCAGGTCGCCCTTCGCGGTCTGCTCGACGACGGTGATGTTTCCGTTGGTCAGCACGTCGATCTTGCCTGAGCCGTCGGTGACGCCGTGCACCGCGCCGGTCTCGTCGTCGGTCCACGTCGCGTCCCCGTCGGTGTAGGCGAGGATGGTGACCTCGGTCGCCGGCGAGGGGTGGAAGATCGCGATGCTGTGTCCGGCGCGGATGTCGCTGAAGGTGACGTTCGTGCGGATCGGGTCGAGATCCGAGCCGAGGCCCACGAGCACGACGGTGCCGCCGACGATCACGGGTGCGTCCACCCCGCCGGCGCACGACGGTCCGTCAGGGCGGAAGTAGCAGGTGGTCTGCACGCTCTCGATCGGGCTGCCGGAGCCGTAGGGGGCGGGCTTGTCGTTCGGGTCGTAGATGTCGACGCGGATGTCGGCGACAGCGAGCGGATCGATGCCCTCGGCCGAGTCGCGGAGGATGACGACGGCGTCGTGGCCCGCCTTGATGGGGCCGAGGACCGGGGCGATCGGGGCGGTGCTCGCGGTGAGCGACGAGCGCCGGAGCGTCGTGACGTCGAGGTAGAGGTCCTGCCCGGCCTCGGCGTCGAGGAAGACGGGCTTGAGGACGGCCGGGACGGCGATCTCTCCGGTGTGGAAGATCTGGACCAGGACGAGGGCGATCGGGTTCGGGATCGTGCCGATCGAGCCCTGCTCGGCGTCGAGGGTGACGCGGTTGCTCGTGATGACTTCGTCCCCGGCGTCGGTGCCGCGGAGGATCGAGCCGCGGTGGTTCGTGATCCGGGTCGACCCGAGGTTGTTGCGGATGTCTCCGTCGTAGGTGATGTCGAAGCCGGTCGTCTTCGTGGCGCGCAGGCTCTCGATGACGACGTCGGTCGCGGGGAAGATGTGCTGGAGGTGCCAGAACCACTGCGTCGCCGGGGGCGCGTGCGGACCGTTGTCGACCGACACGCTGATGATGGCGGACGGCACGACGTCCAGGTCGGCGTTGAGCACGTCGATCGAGACGCTGTCGGGGTCGGCCGTGCCCTTGATGAAGATGGCTTTGTCGGAGCTGTTGCGGATGAGCACCGAGTTCCAGGTCTGCTGCATGTAGAACATGCCGGCCGTGCCGTGGATGAGTCCGCTGCAGTCGCCGTCGCAGCTGCCGCCGGCGTCGTTGGCCTCGAACAGGGCGGCCGGCTTCTCGTCGTACAGGATCGGGTCGATCCAGATCGTGCCGCCCGAGATCGTGTCGCCGATGCCGAGGGGCGCCCCGAACTGCGTCGAGCGCACGACGACGTTGCCCGACTTGGCGATGATCCTGCCGGACGCGTCGACGATGAGCACGGGGTTGGGCTCCCCCAGAAGGAACACGGTCGACTCCCACAGGATGTCGCGCCGGGGCTGGTAGTTCACGTCCGCGTCCGAGCCGCCGACGTCGAACAGTCCGCCGGAGCGGTGCGCGTAGGCATACAGCCGGTCGAAGTTCGTCAGCGACGAGACGACGAGCTCGCTCGTGCGGACGATCGACTCGTCCTCGCCGCGGATGAGCGAGTCGCCGAGGAAGGTCACGTGCGCGCGGGCATCCGTGTCGCCGCCGCCGCAGCCGCAGTTGGAGTTGGCGATCGCCTGCAGGTCGAGGTTCTTGTGCACGGCGCGCAGCCGGACCTCCTCGCCCTCCGACACCGACCCGTTCGCGATGGTCGTGGTGACGCTGTCGTTGACGTGGACGTAGGCGCCGGCATCCGAGTCGGCCCCCAAGGCGTACGCGTCGGAGTCCGACCGTGCGAACCCGCGCGCCAGCTCGTTGTGCTCGACCCGTGCGCCGGTGTCGCCGGCGAAGTCGACGGTCCAGCGCACGCCGCTGCCCGCCGAGTACTGCACCAGCGCACCCCGGACGCTCGCGGTGCCGGTGAGGGTGGTGGCGACGGATGCCGCGTGCTCGCGGCCGACGCCGACGCCCTGCTGGTCGTCGTCATTGGCATCGGAGTTCGTTCCGAGACCGCCCGACCCGGAGGAGGCCCGCGCGTTGCCGAGGAAGGCCGCCGCCGCGTCGAGGAGGATCGTGCGGTTCGCGAAGAGGTCGCCGGCGACCTCGACGTCGATGTCGTAGCCGATCTCGAGGTCGACGTCGGTGTCGGCGCCGGCGATGAGGCCGCCCGTGCGGTTGACCGCCTCGCCGTTGGCTCGGCTCTCGCCGAAGGCCGTGATCTGGATGTCGCCGCTCGCGAAGATCGAGGCGCCGTCGGCCACCTTCGTCTGCACCGTGTTGACGAGGTCCGCGATGGCGTTCGAGGCGCCGAATCCGAGGAAGCCGCCGCCCTTGCCCACGGAGCTCACGGCGACCTGCGCGTACGAGCGGCCGTCGACGAGGACGCCCTTCCCGCGAAGCGTGCCGCCCTGCACCTCGACCGACACGGTGGGCTTGACCGTCGCCTCCGAGTACACGTCGCTGAAGCGGAACAGGCCGCCGCCCACGCCGGTCGACGTGGCGCTCACGATGCCGTTCTCCGACGGGCCGACCTGACTGCCCGGGCCGCCGACGCCGATCAGCACGTGCGGTGCGGCCGGGGGCAGTCCGCCCGCGTTGAGGTCGATGTAGAGCCGTTGGGTGCCCGTCGCACCGCTGGTGACCGCGATGCCCTGGTCGATCAGGAAATGGGTGCCGAGCTTGTCGACGAGACCGCCGACGACGTTCCCCGCGGCATCCCGCAGCCGGATGTGCGTGCCGTCGACGACGTCGATGAAGTACATGTTGCCTTCGACGAGGCCGATCGACTCGTACCCGACGCGACGCAGCGAGTGGTTGGCGAGGATCGACGGGAAGTAGTTCGGGTCGCTGATGTTCAGCACCGTCGACAGCGAGATGACTTGGATCACGTCGGCGCACGAGTTGCCGACCCCGCCGTCGCCGGGCGTCGTGTTGTAGGTGCCGATGCCGGCACGGCAAGGGTTCAGCGCGAGGCGCAGCATGTGCGGCCCCGCGGCCGAGACCCCGAAGAGGCCATCCGGGTCGCCGAGGAACACGTAGTAGGTCTGGCCGTCGTTGAGCCCCGTGATCGCGGGCCCGTTCGTGACCGAGTACTTCACGGCGTCACCGGTCGACCAGCCGTGGCTCGGCGCGTAGATGGTGTTCCACGAGCCGTCGCGCACGATCTGGCCGTTCCCGTCGGTGACCAGCTGTCCCGAGCCGTTCGTGTCGATGTCGATGAGCGTGTTCTTGAAGTCGACCGTCGCCGGTGCCGCGTAGACGACCGCGCGCCCGTCGAGGCCCGCCGAGTTCGCCACCGCGATCTCGGTGGGACTGGTCACGGTCGTGAAGCTCACGACGACGTTGCCGTCGTCGTCGAGCTGGCTCGTCGACAGACGGATGCGGTTGTCGTCGATGGCGAAGATCCAGTAGGAGAGGCCGCAGACGAGACCTGCCGCGGGCAGCGTGCCCATCGCGCCCGAGCCGTTGCAGTCGTAGACCACCTTGTCGCCGGTGCGGAAGTTGTGACCCTGCGGGAAGAAGATGCTGCCCGTCGCCACCTCGACGCTCACGTCCGCGCCGGTGTCGGGGTCGTTGAAGTCGAGCTCCTCCCCCAGCCGGATCGTCGTGTCGTCGACCTTGATCACGCCGTAGGTGCGGCCGTCGCCGAGTCCGCCGATGGCGTTCGGGTTCGGGAGCGTCCCGTTGTCGATCTGCGGGATGCCGGTGGCCGGGGCCGAGTAGCTGACGTTGGCGCCCGTCTGCACCCCGTGCGGGAGCGCGAAGCAGATGGTGTCGGCGCCGTTGCAGTTGATCGCGAGGATCGTGCCGTCGGAGACCGTGCCGGGTGCGACCCCGTGCAGACCCGTCAGCGACAGCAGTCCGCCGGCCTGGACGAACCCGCCCGTGACGAGCGCGTAGACCTTCGGCTCGGACGTGGACTCGGCGGTGAACCCGGCCTGGATGTCGATGAGGCCGCCGGAGGTCGCGTCGGCGTAGGAGTCGGCGTCGGCCAGCGACTGTGCGAGGACCGTCACGTCACCGGAGGCCGTGACCTCGCCGCCGCCGATCGTGGCGCGCACCTCGGACTTCGTGGTCGCGTCGGCGGAGGAGGCCGAGACCGCGAGGAGCCCGATGCTCAGGCTGTCGACACTGGCCGTGGTCGAGTCCTGCCCGATGGCCTTGACCTCGATGGAACCGGCGCCGGCGATCCCCACGGTTCCCACGGCCGGATCGATCGCGGTTGTCCCGACATCGCCGATCAGCTGCGCCTTCGTGACGGCGAAGCTCGACGCGTTCGGGAACATCACCCCGATGCTCACGGCACCGATGCCCTTGCCGCCGGCGATCGCAGCCGCGTCGTTGTCGGCGTGGGCGTCGAGGAGGAGCTTGCCGCTGAGGCCCGAGATCTCGGCCGGATCGCCGACGATCGCCGACGTGACGGTCGCGGCGGCGATCGTC
>NZ_JBKFBD010000041.1:0-42574 GCF_053345975.1 Microbacterium sp. C23T
GTCAGCAGAGCCTGAAGGCTCACGCCTGACCCGCTCCCGCGGGGCGGCGCCCGGCGCCGTCCCGCGGGACCCTTCCTCGGCGCACCTCGCCGGGGACGAGGCATCCGACAGAAAAGGACAACTGATGCGCAACCGCATCGCCGCACTCGGCGTCGTGCTGGCCCTGTCGACCGTGATCGTCGGCGGTACCGCGGTCGCGCTCGGGCTGACGACGCCGGAGGACTCGGCTCCGCAGGCGGCAGCCTCCGGAGCGATGACGGATGCCGCGACCTCCGCCTACCCGACGCTCGAGGATCACTGCTACATCGAGGGGATGATTCCCCACCACGAGCAGGCGCTCGAGCTGAGCGGCCTGGTGCTCGAGGCCACGGGCGTGCGCGAGCGCACCCGGGCGCTCGCCGAGTTCATCGTCGCGGACCAGACCGCCGAGATCGACACGATGCGCGCGTGGCAGACCGCGTGGCGCGGCGCCATCCCCGCCGACGGTGCGGCCGCCGGCCACCAGGGTCACGGCGTTGCCCAGGCCGCCGCGGGGGCGATCCCGACAGGCTGCAGTGAACACGGGCACGCGGAGATGAAGGGCATGGCGACCGCCGAGCAGCTCGCCGCGCTGGCCGCGGCCGACAGCGCCGCCGCCGACCGGATGTTCCTCGAGCTGATGATCGCGCACCACGTCGGGGCGCTCGAGATGGCCGAGAGCGCCGTCCGTGAGGGGTCGAACGCGTTCGTCCGCAACTCCGGCAAGCACGTGCTCGTCGAACAGGAACGTGAGATCGCCGCGATGACGGCGCTGCTCGCCGAGGTGCCGTGACCGTCGTCGCCGCGGCCCCGGGGCCGCTCGTCGTGGCGGCCGGCCGGCGCCACCGCACGCTCGTGTCGCTGGCGGCCCTGGTCGCCCCGGTCGCGGCGGCGCTGCTCGTCGCCTCGGCGTTCGGCGTCGCGACCGTGCGCCACGACTCGATGAGCCCGACGCTGCACAGCGGCGCCACCGTCGTCTTCGATCGCTGGAGCGCGCCCGCCCGCGGCGACGTCGTGCTCCTCGTCGACCGTGAGGCCTGGTCGGGCACGCCCGACACGCTCATCGTGAAGCGGATCGTCGGCGTCGGCGGAGACGTCGTGGTCTGCTGCGAAGCGGGCAGCGGTCGGCTGCTCGTCAACGACCTCCCGCTCGACGAGCCGTACGCCGGCGAGGTGCGCCCGGGTGGCGGCATCCCGTTCCGCGTCACCGTGCCCGAGAGGGCCGTCTGGGTCATGGGCGACAACCGCGCTGGCTCGGCGGACTCGCGCCTCTCGGTGTCCCAGCCCGGTCATGGCGCCGTGCCGCTCGACGACCTCCGTGGGACGGCACGTCTCTGGTGGGGTGGCTGAGCCGGGGCCGCGGCATCCATCCAACAGGTCAACCGGGGTTCCACAGGAGGGTTCTGCGCGGAATCGTCCGGCGCAAGCCCGGTTGACCTGTTGAACCAGGTGCGGGCCAGGAACGAACCGGGGGTCTGACGGCCCTGGGGTGGGCGCGCCGACCCTCGAGAGCCGCGCGAGGCATAGCCTGGAGGCATGGCGACGAAGCCTCCGTCAGCGGACATCGACGAGACCCGCGTACGCGCGAAGCGGCCCAAGAAGGTCGCGGTGGGCGTGCCCGCCGTGTTGCACGCGCTCGAGATCGCGAACGAGCAGATGGGCGTCGCGCGCTCGGTGCAGACGCTGATGCGCGTGAACCAGAAGGATGGCTTCGACTGCCCCGGGTGCGCCTGGCCCGAAGAGGACAAGCGCCACATCGCCGAGTTCTGTGAGAACGGCGCGAAGGCGGTCGCCGAGGAGGCGACGTTGCGCCGCGTCGGACCGGAGTTCTTCGCGGCGCACTCGCTCGACGAGCTGCGCGCCCACGACGACTGGTGGCTCGGGCAGCAGGGTCGGCTGACGCATCCCATGGTGCTCGACGAGGGCGCGACCCACTACCGCCCGATCTCGTGGGACGACGCGCTCGCCCTGGTCGCCGACGAGCTCAACGCCCTCGATGACCCCGACGAGGCGGTCTTCTACACGTCGGGACGCACCTCGAACGAGGCGGCTTTCCTCTACCAGCTGCTCGTGCGCGGGCTCGGCACGAACAACCTGCCTGACTGCTCGAACATGTGCCACGAGTCGTCGGGCTCGGCGCTCACCGAGACCATCGGCATCGGCAAGGGCACGGTCTCGATCGAGGACGTCCACGAGGCCGATCTGCTGATCGTCGCCGGCCAGAACCCCGGCACGAATCATCCCCGCATGCTGTCGGCCCTCGAGAAGGCCAAGCAGCGCGGGGCCACGATCATCGCAGTGAACCCCCTCCCTGAAGCGGGCCTCATGCGGTTCGAGAATCCGCAGACAGTGCGCGGCGTCGCATTCGGCGGCACGAAGCTCGCCGACGAGTTCGTGCAGATCCGCCTCGGCGGCGATCAGGCGCTGTTCCAGGCGATCGGCAAGCACCTGCTCGAGGCCGAGGCGCCGGACGGCGGCGTGCTCGACCACGAGTTCATCGCGGAGCACACGAGCGGCTTCGACGCCTACCGTCAGGCGATGACGGATGCTGCGTGGCGCGACCTCGTCGTCGCCACGGGGCTCCCCGAGAAGGCGCTGCGCCGGGTCGGCGAGGCCGTGCGCACCTCGAAGGCCACGATCGTCTGCTGGGCGATGGGACTGACGCAGCACAAGCATTCGGTGGCCACGCTGCGCGACATCGTCAACGTGCTGTTGCTGCAGGGCAACATCGGGCGACCGGGCGCGGGCGTCTGCCCGGTGCGAGGGCACTCGAACGTGCAGGGCGACCGCACCGTGGGCATCTACGAGAAGCCGTCGACGGCGTTCCTCGACGCGCTCGACGCCGAGTTCGGCTTCGCCGCTCCGCGCGAGCACGGGTTCGACACGGTCCAGGCGATCCGGGCGATGCGCGACGGCCGGGTGCGGTTCTTCATGAGCATGGGCGGGAACTTCGTCTCGGCCACCCCCGACACCGCCGTCGTCGAGGCCGGGATGGCGCGGGTGGGGCTCACCGTCCACGTGTCGACGAAGCTCAACCGGTCGCACGTGGTCACCGGCCACCGCGCCTTGATCCTCCCGACGCTCGGGCGCACCGACCGCGACCGTCGCGGCGGCCGCGAGCAGCGGGTCACGGTGGAGGACTCGATGGGGGCGGTCCACTCCTCGCGCGGCCGTCTCGTCCCGCCCTCGGAAGAGCTCCTCAGCGAGGTGGCGATCGTGGCGCGGCTGAGCGCGCTCGTCTTCGGGTCTGAAGGGGAATCGCCGGCGGAAGCACCGCCGAAGCACGTCGGCGACCACGACCGCGGGTACCCCGAGCGCACCGCGGCCGAGGAGGCCGCCGTTGCGGACAACCCGGCCGACCACCCGGTCCCTGAGCTTGTCGAAGGGCCGTCCAACGTCCCGCAGGCCGACTGGGCGGCGCTCGAGGCCGACTACGCGCTCATCCGTGCGCACATCGAGCGGGTCGTGCCGGGCTTCGACGACTACGAGGAGCGCATCGACAAGGGGCGCACGCTGCACCTGCCCAACGGGCCGCGCGACGCCCGGCGGTTCGCGACCGTCGACGGCAAGGCGCGGTTCACGGTGAACCGGCTCGAATATCCGGTGATCCCGCGCGGTCGGGTCCTGCTGCAGACGCTCCGTTCGCACGATCAGTACAACACCACGATCTACGGCAAGGACGACCGGTACCGCGGCATCCACGGCGGCCGGCGCGTGGTGCTCGTGAACGCGAAGGACATCGTGTCGCTCGGGTTCGCGGAGAACGACGTGGTCGACCTCGTTTCGGAGTGGACGCGCCCGGACGGCGCGATCGAGGAGCGCCGGGCCGAGGAGTTCCGCATCGTCGCCTACCGCACGCCGCGGGGGAACGCGGCCGCGTACTACCCCGAGACGAACGTGCTCGTTCCCCTCGACTCGGTCGCCGATGTCTCGGGCACACCGACGTCGAAGTCGGTGATCGTGCGCCTCGAGCGACGCGAGTGATCCGCGCCCGCACCTAGGCTGGACGCATGACCCGAGCCGCTGTCGTCACCGTGTCGGACCGCTCGGCCGCGGGCTCGCGGACGGATGAGAGCGGACCGCTCGCCGTCGCGGCGCTCCGCGAGGCCGGCTTCGACTGTGCGGATGCCGTCGTCGTCCCCGACGGCGCCGACAGCGTCGAGCGCGCGCTCACCGCGGAGGTCGTCGCGGGCGTGAAGCTCATCGTCACGACCGGCGGAACGGGGGTCTCGCCGCGCGATCAGACGCCCGAGGGCACTGCGCGCGTGGTGACCCGCCAGATCCCCGGGATCTCCGAGGAGCTGCGTCGCCGCGGTGCCGCCGAGAAGCCTGTGGGCATGCTCACGCGCGGCCTGGCCGGCGTCGTCGATCCCCACGGGGTGCTCGTGGTGAACCTTCCGGGATCGCCCGGGGGCGTGGCATCCGGCATGCCCGTCGTGGTCTCGGTCGCCCGTCACGTGCTCGACCAGCTCGGCGGGAGCGATCACTGATGGCCGTGTCGACCGATGCCGTCCGGGTCGCGGCGATCAGCGCCGAGCCGCTCGATCTCGACGCCCACCTGCGCGCCGTCGACGACGCGCACATGGGCGCGGTCACGACGTTCGTGGGGCGCGTGCGCGATCACGATCCGGATGCCGCCACCGCCGTCGTCGCCCTCGAATACTCTGCTCACCCCGACGCCGCGGCGACGCTCTCGCAGCTGGCGGCGGGCGCCATCGGCTCGGCCGGGGCGCTGGGCCGGGTGTCGCGCCCCGTCGGGACCCCCCCGCACACCCCCCCCCCCCCCCGGCCCCGGGGCCCCGCCCGGGCGGGGGGGGGGGCCCGCCATCGGCTCGACCGGGGCGCTGGTCGCGGTGTCGCACCGGGTCGGAACCCTGCAGGTCGGCGACGCCGCCGTCGTGATCGCGGTCGCCTCGGCGCACCGGGCGGAGGCGTTCGAGGTCTGCCGCACCCTCATCGAGACGATCAAGACCGACCTCCCGGTGTGGAAGCGCCAGGTCGAGTCCGACGGCACCGCGACCTGGCTCGGCCTCGGCGGCTGATCGCGCACGCCCGCGCCGAGCACAGAATCGGAGGTTCTGCGCGACACGCCGGGTCGCGGCATCCGTCCCCGGCGTGTCGCCGAGAACTCCGATGCTGTGCGGGGGATCAGCCGCCGGCGAAGGGCGGCAGCACGTCGACGAGTTCGTCGGCGGCGAGAGGAGTGTCGTCGTCGACGCGCGAACCGCCGACGAGCACGGCGCAGCGGGGGAGGATCCCGCCGAGGCCCGGGTATGCCGCCGACACGGCGTCGCGCAGCGCGCCGAGCGTGGACTCGGAGCGGCGTTCGGTGTCGAGGCCGGTCGCCTCCTGTGCGGCGGCGAAGTATCGGACGACGGCCACTAGACCTCCCACTCGTTCGCCATGGCGGTGATCGCGGCGACCGCGGCCGCCGTGTCTTCGGGCGAGCCGCCCGCGCGACCCGCGACGAGTCCCGCGGCGAACGCGCTGAAGGGGGCTGCCGGGCGGGCGACTCCGAGCGCGACGTCGCGTGCCAGATCGAGGATCAACGCCACCGGAAGCTCTTCCGGCGCAAGGTCGAACCGCTCGCGCAGCGCGTCGGCCCACGCGTCGAGGGCCTCGGGCGGAAGGGTGCGGGACTGCTCGCTCATGACGGCTCCTCCGGTCCGTGCTCGGCCCGCCTTCGGGCCTCCTTCAGATCCTCCCACGTGTCGACGTCGCGGGTCAGGTCGTCGGGCGCGGCGACGACCGTGATCGCGAGATCGTCGAGCAGCGCGCGGACGGGGGCGTCTCGACCGGCATCCGGAAGGACGGATGCTGCGGCCCGCAGCGCGCCCGTGCGATAGGCGCCGATCAGCCACTGCGGGCGGCTGGTCGCGTCGGCGAGGCAGACGCCGTCGCTGTCGGAGGGGAGAAGTGGGATGTCGCCGACGAGCCTGCGCACGGCGGCGCCGATGCCGGGAAGGTCGCAGGCGAGCAGCAGCGTCCACGCCGGGTCGTCCTGCGCCGGCCAGGAGGCGAGGGCGGCGACGACGGCAGCCGCCGGTCCGGTGAACGGCGGGTCCTCGCGCACCCAGTCGACCGGCAGCATCTCGTCGAGGACCGGGGCCACCACGGTGATCGGCCGGGCAGCAGCATCCGTCGCCGCTGTCACCGCCGCCGCCAGGAGTGTGCGCCCGCCCACATCGAACAGCGGCTTCGCCGCGCCGTCGACGCGGGACGCGCGGCCGCCGGCCAGCAAGATCGCGCCGAGGCCGCCAGGAGTCGGGGTCATGCCTCGCCCGGGCGGTGCCAGTCGCCGCTCTTGCCGCCGGTCTTCGTCACGATGCGCACGTTCTCGATCGAGGTGCCCTTGTCGAGGCCCTTCACCATGTCGACGACCGCGAGCGCGGCGACCGAGACCGCGGTGAGCGCCTCCATCTCGACGCCGGTGCGGTCGGCGGTGCGGACCGTCGCCTCGATGCTGACCCCGTCGTCGACGATCGCGAGGTCGACCGTGGCGCCGTGCACGCCGATGACGTGCGCGAGGGGGAGGAGCTCGGGGGTGCGCTTGGCGGCCTGGATCCCCGAGATGCGCGCGACGGCGAGCACGTCGCCCTTCGGCACCGAGCCGTCACGCAGCGCGGCGACGACGTCGGGAGCGCAGCGGACGAAGCCGCGCGCGGTGGCGGAGCGCACCGTCGGCTGCTTGAGCGTCACGTCCACCATGCGGGCGTGTCCCGCCTCATCGAGGTGCGTGAACGTCGGCTGCTCGGTGCTCATGAGATCAGCATGACATCGACGAGGTCGCCGGCTGCGACGGCGTCGACCTCAGCCGGCACGATGGCGTAGGCCTCGGCGCGGCCGAGCCCGCCGGCGAGGTGGGATCCGCCGGAGGTCGCGGGGGTCACCCGCCACGCGCTCGGGTCGGTGCGGTCGATGGTGACCGGAAGGTACTGCCGCCGTCCAGGCGGCGTGCGCCAACCGGCGGCCGCGGGCAGCGTGAGAACGCGGTGGTCCCGCACGAGCCGACCCTGCATGAGCAGCAGGGCGGGCCGCACGAAGACTTCGAACGACACGGCGGCGCTGACCGGGTTGCCGGGCAGACCGAACAGCAGCGCGCCCGAGGGCAGGCGGCCGAAGCCCTGCGGCTTGCCGGGCTGCATCGCGACCTTCGAGAACGTCATCGTGCTCGCGAGCGTCGTCTTCACGACCTCGTACGCGCCCGCGCTCACGCCGCCCGAGAAGACGACGACGTCGGCCGGGTGCGGTGACCGCGGATCGGTCACCTCCGCCAGCACCGCGTCGAGGTCGCCCGGCTCGTCGGGAACGCTCGCGCGTCGCACGACCTCGGCGCCCGCGTCGGTGGCGAGGGCCGCGAGCAGCACGCTGTTCGACTCGGGGATCTGCCCGCGGCGCAGCGCTGCCCCGGGCTCGACGAGCTCGCTGCCGGTCGAGATGACCGCCACACGCGGTCGCCGCGAGACCGCCACCTCCGCGACGCCGCACGCCGCGACGGCCGCGACCTGCAGCGCGCCGAGCACAACCCCCGCGGGGAGCATCTCGTCGCCGGTGCGCGCGTCTTCTCCCGCGCGGCGGACGTGCGCGCCGACGGCGCGCGGCGCGCGCAGAACCGAGATCGACCCGAGCGAGTCGGCGAGTCCGCCGGCCGTGTCCTCGAACGGCACGATCACGTCGGCGTCGGAAGGGACGGGCGAGCCCGTCATGATGCGTGCGGCCTCACCGGGCGCGAGCGCCGGGTCGGCGGCGGTTCCAGCAGGCAGATCGGCGACGACCTGAAGCGTCACCGGAGCGTCGGGGGCGGCATCCGCCACATCCGCGAAGCGCACGGCGAAGCCGTCCATCGCGGAGTTGTCGAAGACGGGGATGTCGACGGCCGCCCGCACCGGTTCGCTGAGCGTGCGGCCGTGGGCGTCCGCGAGAGGGATGCGCTCAGCGGGCAGCTCCTGGGCGGTGGCCAGCACGTCGGCGAGCTGCTCCTCGACGGCGCGGAGCCCGCTCACGCGTGCACCGCGCTGATGTCGCGGTTGTACGCGTCGATGCCTCCGGCGAGGACGGATGCCTCGACCCCGGCGTCACGCAGAGCCGCCGCGGCGCGCTGCGCGCGCATTCCCACCTGGCAGACGACGACAACGGCGGGCGCCCCGACCCGCGACGGGTCGGCGAGCACGTCGCCGAGGGGCAGCAGCACCGAACCCGGGATGACCCCCCGCTCGGTCTCGAAGGGCTCGCGCACGTCGAGCAGCACCGCGCCGGCGCGCTGGGCGGCCAGCGCCTCCGCGGGGGAGAGCTGCGGGATGGCGGGACGCGGTGCCGCTTCGACTCGGCTGGACGCGGGTGCCGTGGTTGCACTCGAGGTCGCATCGGACGCCGGCCGCAGCGGCACCTCGTCGGTGCGACCGCGGAGCGCGTCGATCACGAGCACACGCCCGAACAGTGGTTCACCGACCCCGGTGATCAGCTTGACGGTCTCGGTCGCAAGGAGTGACCCGACCTGCAGGCACAGCGTGCCGAGCACACCGACCTGCGCGCATGAGGGGGCTTCGCGCCCGGCGTCCGGCGGGTACAGATCCGCGAGTCTCACGGGGGTCTCTCCCACGGGCGGGGCGGACCAGAAGACGGTCGCCTGCGCGTGGAACTCCTGCACGACGCCCCAGACGAGCGGCACGCCGAGCTGCTCGCACGCCATTGCAACGGCCTCGCGCGTCTCGAACGTGTCGGTGCCGTCGACCACGACGTGCGCGCCCGACAGGAGCTCCGCGGCGTTGTCGGGTGTGAGCAGTGCGCGCACCGGGCGCACCACGGTGGCGGGCGAGAGCTCTGCGGCGATGCGCACGGCCGAGTCGACCTTCGGCGCCCCCACATCGCCCACCCGATGCATGACCTGGCGCTGGAGATTGGATGCCTCGACCAGGTCGTCGTCGATCACGGTGATGGTGCCGACCCCCGCGGCGGCGAGGGCCAGCACGACGGGAGAGCCGAGGCCTCCGGCCCCGACGACGGCGACGTGCGCCGCGGCGAGTCGACGCTGGGCGATCTCGCCGAAGCCGGACAGCACACGGTGACGTGCGGTGCGCGTGCGTTCGGCGTCGGTCAGCTCGGCGACCGGCTCGACGAGCGGGGGAAATGCCATGCCCTCAGGCTAGCCGCGCCCGTGGGCGCCGAGGCCGGTCGTTCGGCAGCTCCGATCTGCCGTTCGCCGGTCGCCGTCATCGATGCCATTGCGGCGTGCGGTCGCGACTGGCATCCTTCTGTCGTTCGGGGAACTGGGTGTGGTTTCGCGATGTCGTTTCGGTGCCGGGGCCGCACCCCTGATCAAGGGGAGGCCGATCATGGCACAGAAGAATGGACGCCGCATCGCGGCGATCGCGGCAGCGGTGGCACTGGGGATCGTCGCGATACCGAGTCCGGCATCCGCTGCCGACTTCGAGTTCACCTTGCCAGCCGGGCAGGCGTGCGCGTTCGAGCTCAAGGTCAATGGAACGGGCGGCTTGCTGATCGACAGGGAGTTCACCAACCCGAAGACGGGCACCGTCCGAACCTTGTCCGCGGGGCGCGGCTCTGACCTCACCTTCACCAACGTGTCCACAGGTGCGACCTTCTCGCTGAAGGGCAACGGCTCCGTGTTCAGCACGACCGTCGACGTCGATGGCGCGGCGACCATCCGGGGCACCGGACACAACGTGATCATCATGTTCCCGACCGACCACCCGGCCGGCCCCTCGACGACGCTCTACGTCGGTCGCGTGGCATTCGAATCGGATGATCAGTCCAACTTCACGATCCTGAGCTCGTCCGGTCGCACCACCGACATCTGCGCCGAGGTGTCGTAGCGGTCATCGAGCGGTCGTCGGCCTGCCCGTGGCGTCACCGGCGTTCGCAGGTGTCGAGCATCTCGAGCGACCAGTCGTCGACGATGCCGAGCCTTGCCGCGAACGCCGGGTTGACCTGTGCCGTGCCGGTGTACCAGAGCCCGAAGCCGACCTGACGGACGGCGATGTAGTCGTCGACCTGCGACAGGTCGATCGAGCGGCGGGTCTCGTACCCCGTGCGCAGCGCCTCGACGTATGCGGGGTAGTCGTCCTCGAGGCGGTACTCCCACAGCGCAACCGCCAGCTCGTACAGCCGCGGTCCGGTGCCGCAGTCGTCGAAGTCGATCAGCTTGACCCGGTCCTCCTCGAAGAGCGCGTTGCCGAGGTGGAGGTCGGCGTGGATGAGGCCGACGCCGTCGCCGGCCGCGAAGACGTCGGCCATGCGTTCGGCGACGGCTTCGAACCGGACGCGGACGGGCGTCGGCAGCAGCCGCCAGCAGTCCGCCGCGGGGGTGCCGCCGTAGACCATGCCGTCGCCGAAGAACGTCTCGTGGTCCCACTGGATCCGCACGAAGTCCTCGGGCGGTGTCCAGGCGTCCGCGTGGTCGTGCAGCGCCGCCATCGCGGCACCCAGCCGCCGCAGATGCACCGGGCGCGCGGACTCCTCGTAGATGCGGCCGTCCATCCAGCGCAACACCGAGCAGACCCGCGTCTCTCCCGCCGCGGTGGCGGTGACGGTGACCGCACCGTCGTACGCCGGCAGTACCTCCGGCACCTCCAGGTCTGTTTCGTCACGGATGCTGCGCAGCCACGCGATCTCGGAGGCGATGGCGCTCGCCGAATCCACCCCTTCACCGTGGCGCTCCGGCCGATGCACCCGGACGAGGTGCCGGCCCGCCGCGCTGTCGTGCCGGAACGTCGTGTTCTCGCCGTGCGTGACGAACGTCAGCCGCCCGTCCGGCAGGGGGTACTCGCGAAGCGCCGCAAGCGCGACCTGCCGCATCGCGGCGATCTGCTGGCGGCGCGAGAGCATGGACCCTACTGTGCTCCGCAACCGGTTTCTGAGGCAAGCACGTCACGGGGCGACGCGCACGGCAGCGCGACGTCATGTTCCAGCGCAGGGGATGGGGGTCCGGCCTAGCCTGCGTTCATGGGTGACGTGGCGGATGTCGTAGCGCGGACAGGCCGGGTGGTCACCCGGGGCGACCGACGAGAACCGCCGAGGCTCGAACGAGTATGGGCCGAGGCTCTTCCGGAGCTGTCCCGCCCGGTCGCTCCCGTCCGAACGCCGCAGCCGCGCGTGCTCGTGCTGAACGATGCGGTCGCCGTCGAGCTCGGCCTCGATCCCGACTACCTGCGATCCTCCGAAGGGGTCCGCTTCCTGACGGGTGAGTCGCTGGGATCGGGTTCCACCCCCGTGGCCCAGGTGTACGCGGGACATCAGTGGGGCGTCTTCACGCCGATCCTCGGCGACGGTCGTGCGGCGCTCCTCGGTGAGCGGCGGGACCGCGGCGGACGCCTGCGCGATGTGCACGTGAAGGGGATCGGCCCCACGTCGATGTCGCGGGTCGACGGGTTCGCCGTCGTCGGGCCGATGCTTCGCGAGTTCCTCATGACCGAGGCGATGCACGCACTGCGGGTTCCGACCACGCGGGCGCTCGCCGTGGTCGCCACCGGTGCTCCTCGCGACCATGCCGGTCGCGTGCTGCCCGGCGCCGTCCTCACGCGCACCGCGGCCAGCCATGTGCGGATCGGCTCGTTCGAGTACGTGGCCGCGCAGGGGGACCTCGCGCTCCTGCGCCGGCTCGCGGATCACGTCATCGCCCGCCACCACCCGGCGGCGGCCGACGCCGATCATCCTTATCGTGCGTTGCTCGACGGGATCGTGGACGCTGTTGCGGCCCTCACCGCCGACTGGATGCGCACCGGCTTCGTGCACGGCGTGCTCAGCACCGACAACGTGCTGGTGTCCGCGGAGACCATCGACTACGGACCCTGCGCCTTCCTCGACGCGTACGAACCCGGCGCGTACTTCAGTTCCATCGACGAATTCGGACGCTACGCCTACGACAGGCAGCCCTCGATCATGCGATGGAACCTCGAGCGGCTCGGCGACGCCATCGCGCCGCTGCTCGCCGACGATCCCGCTGCCGGGATGCTCGTCGCCGCGGAGATCGTGGACGCGTTCGACGCGCGCTATCGGTCGCAGTGGACCGCAGCGTTCCGGCAGAAGCTCGGCTTCGACGATCGGATCGACGCGCAACTCGCCGCCGAGCTCGCCCAGGGCGCCCTCGATCTGCTGGCCGACCACGGGGTGGACTTCACCGGGTTCTGGCGCGATCTCGCGGCGGCCGCGGAGCACGATCAGCGGCCGTTGCGTGATCGCTTCCTCGGTCCGGTCGCCGCGCTGGACGCGTGGCTCCGCCGGTGGTCGGCGCTGGCACCGGATGCCGCCCTCATCCGGGCGACGAACCCGCTGTACATCGCCCGCAACCACATCGTCGAGGAAGCGCTGCAGGCAGCGACAGACGGGGACCTCGCGCCTTCCGAGCGGCTGCTCGACCTGCTGCGCGACCCGTACACCGAGCGATCCGCGAGCGAGTACCGCCACTTCGCGCGGCCGGCGCCCGACGGCATGCCTCGGCACCGCACCTTCTGCGGCACCTGACCGCGGGCTCGACGCCGCCCGCAGTCACTCGGTGTCCGGACCGCGGTACTTCTTCGGCAGGCCCGCGACCACGAGTTCGTAGGATCGGTCGATCGCCTCGCGAAGCTCGTCATCGGGGATGCCGCCGCCGGTTCTGAGCGTGTTCCATCCGGAGCGCCCGATGTATGCCGCGACGCGCGCGTCGTCCGGATAGCGCGCCAGCCATTCGTCCGCCTCGTCGCGAGTCGTCGCGGCCTTGACGCCGATCGTGCTCCCGTCGCCGAGGAAGACGAAGATCTTGCCGCGCTCGCCCGGACCCACCTTGAAGACCGGGTCGTCCTCCCAGGGCACGTCCTCCCACGCGCCCCACTTCGCGGCGCAGTACGCGCGGATGTCCTCTGGCGTCACGCCCTCAGTATCCCCGCTCGCCAGGCACTATGGGGAGGCTGGACTCGGGTGTACGTTGCGGGTGTGGACGGATCGTCCGCCGGATCAGATTCCGACCCGGAGCCGCTCGAGCTCCCACGTGGACGTTCACGGCCGTCAGCAATCGGCCGCGAACTGGACGATCTGCGCGCTCGGGCGTACGGTCCGCACGCCGACATCGAGGGCGACCCTGTGGCCTTGGCGAGGTTGTGGGAGCTCGAAGCGATGCACCTCGCTGAGGTGAGTGTCGCCCCCATCGCTCCCGGCATCGCCGCTCCCGCCGGGCCCTCGCGGGCGAGCACTCCGCCGGTCGCCAGCGCGAGCACGCTCGCTGCGGACTCCCCACCGTCGCCGTGGCTGCGCGCCACCGCCACACGGAGCCTCCTCCCGTTGATCGCGGAGTCGGTCGTGGTCATCGCGATCCTCGCCTACGCCACGACCTGGCTGCTTGCGCCCCACCCGGATGCGACGTTGCAGCTCGCCGAGACCGAGCAGAGCGAGAGCGCGAGCGCGAGCGAGGCTGACCCGAGCGCTCTCGTTCTCACTGTGCTCGACAACAACGGCGCCAGCGTGAAGCCGGACACGCTCCGTCAGTTCGAGCCGTATCGCGGAATCAACGTGTTCTCCGTCGAACACGGTGTTCTGCCGGGGACCTGCCTCGTCGTCTCGGACCCGAACAGCGGGCGATTCGACTATCACTGCGTCCCGCACGGGGTCGAGCCGATTCTCCATCAGTGGGTCGGTGAGCGCTTCGCCGAATGGCTCGCGGAGGGGAGCGTGATCAGCTTCCACCTCCACGGGAACACGATCGATGTCTACCTCCACCGTCCGCCCGCCGAGGGATAACGCCGCATGTGCGGCGATGCCGAACAGATATGCACGCATCTGCGGTGCTAGCGTGAGGGCGTGAGCAGCTACAAGATCGCCGAAGCGGCGCGCCTTCTCGGCGTGAGCGACGACACCGTGCGGCGGTGGGTCGACGCGGGGACGCTGCCGACGACCGGGGCGTCGCCGATAGAGATCCCCGGCGACGCACTCGCGGCGCACGCGGTCGGGCTGGCCGCGACGCCGAAGGATCCGGCCGACGTGCTCTCCAGCGCCCGCAATCGGTTCGTCGGACTCGTCACGCGTGTGCAGATCGACGGCGTCATCGCGCAGGTCGACATCCAGTCCGGGCCTCATCGCGTGGTCTCGCTCATGTCTTCCGAGGCGGTGCGCGAGCTCGAGCTCGAGCCCGGCTCCCTCGCCGTCGCCGTGGTGAAGGCCACGAACGTCATCGTCGAAACCCCGAAAGGCTGACATGCCGCGCTCCGCGCTTCTGCGTACCTCCGTCGTCCTCGCCTCGCTCGCGCTGGTGCTCACCGGCTGCGCGACCGGCGCCGATCAGGATCCGGCGGCGACGTCCGCACCGACGACGTCGGCCGAGCCCGAGCTCGCCGGCGACCTCACGGTGTACGCGGCGGCATCGCTGAAGGCGGCGTTCGATGAACTGGCGACGGAGTTCGAGGCGCAGCATCCGTCCGTCGAAGTCCAGCCGATCACGTACGACGGCTCGTCGACGCTCGCCACCCAGATCATCGAGGGCGCCCCCGTCGACGTGTTCGCGTCGGCCGACGAGAAGAACATGCAGAAGGTCGTCACCGAAGGCCTCGCGTCGGGTCCGCAGCTGTTCGCGACCAACACGCTCGTGCTCGTGGTGCCCGCCGACAACCCCGGCGGCGTGAAGAGCCTCGACGACCTCGCGAACGCCGATCTCACCGTCGTGCTGTGCGCCGCCGAGGTGCCGTGCGGCGCGGCGTCTGCGACGCTGCTCTCGAACGCCGGCGTCACGGCGAGCGTCGACAGCTACGAGCAGAACGTGACGGCGGTGCTCACGAAGGTCGCCGCCGGTGAAGCCGACGCGGGACTCGTCTACGTGACGGATGCGGCGACCACCGACGACGTCGACGCGATCGAGGTCGACGGCGCCGCCGACGTCGTGAACCGCTACCCGATCGTGGCTCTCTCCGCCGCGGCGGACCCCGAGGTCGCCGACGCGTTCGTCGCGTTCGTGCTGGGCGACAAGGGGCAGGAGGTGCTCGCGGCCCTCGGCTTCGGGGCACCGTGACCACCGCCGAAGTGACGCACGCGCCCGCGCGCGAGGAGCGCGCGGGGTTCGTGCCGCGTGTGCTCGCCGTGCCCGCGGTGATCGGGCTCGCACTGCTCATCCTGCCGCTGGGTGCGCTCGTGCTGCGGGTCGAGTGGGGGACGCTGTGGAGCGACGTCACCTCGCCCGAGGCGCTCTCGGCCCTGGGGCTCTCGCTCGCGACCGGCGCGGCGGCCACCGTGGTGTGCGTCGTGCTGGGGGTTCCGCTCGCGCTCCTGATCGCCCGGAGCACCGTGCGCACGGCAGCTGTGCTGCGCGCCCTGGTGACGGTGCCGCTCGTGCTGCCGCCCATGGTCGGCGGTGTGGCGATGCTGTTCCTGTTCGGCCGCACCAGCTGGCTGGGCGGCATCCTCGCGGAATGGGGCATCCGCATCCCGTTCACGACCACCGCCGTCGTAATGGCGCAGACCTTCGTCGCGCTGCCCTTCTTGGTGCTCGCACTCGAGGGCGCGCTGCGGTCTACGGGTGTCGGCTTCGAGCAGGCGGCGGCGGGCCTCGGGGCGGGGCGCTGGACGATCCTCGCCCGCGTGACGCTGCCCCTTGCGGCCCCCGGGCTCGTCGCCGGCATCGTGCTGTGCTTCGCGCGCGCGATCGGCGAGTTCGGGGCGACCGCGCTGTTCGCGGGCAACGCGCCCGGCGTGACGCAGACCATGCCGCTCGCGATCTACACCGCCTTCAACGGCGCGGGCGTCTCACAGGGCACGGCCGTCGCGCTGTCGCTGCTGCTGCTCGTGACCGCCGTCGGCGTGCTGCTCCTCGTGCGCGCCTGGCGAGCGGAGGCGCCGCGATGAGCGCGGTCGTATCGGAGCGAGGAGGGGATGCCGGGCCCGGCGCCGCAGCGGGCCTCGACGCCCGCGTGGTCGTGCGCCGCGGCGGGTTCGCCCTCGATGCCGTCCTGCAGGTGCCGGACGGATCGGTGGTCGCCCTCATGGGTCCGAGTGGCGCCGGCAAGTCGACGCTGCTCGGAGTGCTCGCGGGGCTGACGGGGTTCGACGAAGGCCACGTACGTCTCGGGGGCCGCACGCTCGACCTGTCTCCCGCACGTCGCACCCCGCCCGCGTCGCGCGGCGTGGTGCTGCTCGGCCAGGATCCGCGCCTGTTCCCGCACCTCAGCGCGCGCGACAACGTCGCGTTCGGGCTGCGCGTGCACGGCGCGACCAAGACCGCCGCCGCGGACGGAGCCGTCGACTGGCTCCGGCGCGTCGGCCTCGAGGATCTCGGCGGGCGCCGTCCCGCGCAGCTGTCGGGGGGCCAGCAGCAGCGCGTCGCACTCGCCCGCGCGCTCGCGACGGCGCCCGCCGCGATCCTCCTCGACGAGCCGCTGACGTCGCTCGACACCGAGACGGCCGGCGACGTGCGCGCGCTCCTGCATCAGCAGCTCGCGGCGACCGGAACCACGGCGGTCGTCGCGACCCACGACGCGGTCGACGCCGTGGCGCTTGCGAGTCGCCTCGTCGTGCTCGAGGACGGCCGCGTCACGCAGGCCGGTCCCGTGCGTGAGGTGCTCGCGTCGCCGGCGACCCGGTTCGCCGCCGCGGTGGCGGGCCTCAACCGAGTAGCAGGACGGACGGATGCTGCCGCCTGGCGTGCGGGCAACCTCGTGCTGCCGGCACCGGCGGGGGCGCAGCATCCTTCGCTCGCGGCCGTCTTCCGGCCGAGCGACGTCCGGGTCCTCGACGGGGCACCGAGCGGTGCGGGGGAGTGGACCGCGCACATCGTGCGGCTCGAGCAGACGCCCGCGGGGGTGCGCGTGCGCACCGGCGAACCCGACGTCGCGGTGGACGTGACCGCCGACCGTGCGGCAGGGCTGGCACCCAGGGATCCGATCACGCTGCGGGTGGACCCGGCCGACGTGCGCTTCGTCGTCGACGCTTGAGTCTTCGCCGTGCTCGGCGCGTGTCGTCTTCGCGCGCCGGACGCGCTCCGCTCGAGGACCGGTGGGCGGGGTGCGACGCGAACCGCAGACCGTAGACTCGGCCGGTGATGCGAATCCGCCCCTTCCGGCCGGGTGACGAGCCCGCCCTCGCTGAGATCTGCCTCAAGACTGCGGATGCCGGCGCCGACGCCACCGGTCTGCTCGACGACGACGACCTCTGGGCCGAGATCTTCGTGCTCCCGTACGCGGCGCGTCACCCCGAGTTCGCGTTCGTCGTCGAGACGGACGATGAGCGCGTCGTGGGCTACGTCGTCGGTGCGCCGGACTCCGCCGCTTTCGAGCACTGGTTCGAGACCGAGTGGTGGCCGCAGTTCGCCGAGCGGTGGCCGAAGCCGCAGGGGGACCCGCTGCCGGTGAGCGTCTCCCGGCAGGACGGCATCGTCCGCTACGCATACGCGCGCCGCGGCGGCGCGCAGCCGTTCGGCGACGCGTACCCCGCGCACCTGCACATCGATCTGCTGCCCGAGACCCAGGGGCAGGGGCTCGGCCGCCGCCTCATCGAGACGCTCGAGGAGGCGCTCCGCGAGGCCGGCGTGCCGGGCCTCCACCTCGTCGCGTCGTCCGACAACACCGGCGCCGTCGCGTTCTATCCGCGCGTGGGGTTCGAGCCGCTGCCGTCGCCCGAGGGCACGCAGGTCTTCGCGACGCGCCTCTGACGTACGCCTTCGGGCCACCCGGCGTCAACCCGTTGGGGGGGCCGGAAGGCTCCCGTAGTCTGCGGGCGTGGACGATGTCTCGGCGCCGACCGGCCGCGAACCGGAACTGACCGCTGTGCCGCGCGCGGACGGCTCCGCGCCGCGCGCGCTCGTGCTCGGGGCCACCGGGTACATCGGCGGACGCCTGGTGCCGCGGCTGCTGAACGCCGGGTACGAGGTCCGCGTGCTGGCGCGCGACCCCGCCCGCGCCGCGGCTCTCCCCTGGGGCGACCGCGTCCAGATCGTTCCCGGAGACGCCACCGACCCGGCATCGGTCGGCGAAGCGGTCAAGGACGTCGACGTGCTGTACTACCTCGTCCACTCGATGTCGGGCGGCGCGACCTTCGCCGACGCCGATCGTCGTGCTGCCCGGACGGTGTCGCGGGCGGCTGTCGAGGCATCCGTCGGCCGGATCGTCTATCTCGGCGGACTGCACCCCGACGGCGTCACGCTGTCGCCGCACCTCGAGTCGCGCGTCGAGGTGGGGGAGACCTTGATGGGAAGCGGCGTGCCGACGATCGTGCTGCAGGCGGGCGTCGTGATCGGGTCGGGGTCCGCGTCGTTCGAGATGGTGCGCCACCTGACCGAGGTGCTCCCGTACATGCCGGCGCCGAAGTGGGTGCGCAATCGCATCCAGCCGATCGCCGTGCGCGACGTGCTGCACTACCTGCTCGGTGCCGCGCGTCTGCCCGCCGACGTGAACCGGGCGGTCGACATCGGCGGCCCGGATGTGCTGCGCTACGGCCAGATGATGAACGGCTACGCGGTCGAGGCAGGGCTGCCGCAGCGGCCGATCGCGGCGCTGCCGGTGCTGACGCCGCGGCTCGCCTCGCACTGGGTGAACCTCGTCACGCCGATTCCGCGGTCGATCGCGCGTCCGCTCGTCGAGTCCCTGCAGAACGAGTGCATCGTGAAGGACCACGCGATCGATGCCCTGATCCCGCCACCCGAAGGCGGACTCACGCCGTACCGGACGGCGGTGCGGCTCGCGCTCGGCCGGGTCGAGGCCGACGCGATCGAGACCAGCTGGCAGGACGCCGAGGTGCTCGGCGCGCCGAGCGACCCGCTGCCGAACGACCCTGACTGGGCGGGACGCGTCGTGTTCACCGACGTGCGCACCGCACACACCCCCGCATCGCCCGCGGCGCTGTGGGCGGTGATCGTGGGGATCGGCGGCGAGAACGGGTGGTACTCGTCGCCCTTGCTGTGGGCGGTCCGCGGATGGATGGATCGCCTCGTCGGTGGCATCGGGCTCGCGCGCGGACGACGCAGCAAAGGGCGGCTCGCGGTCGGCGACGCCCTCGACTTCTGGCGCGTGGAGGCTCTCGACCCGGGACGGATGCTGCGCCTCCGCGCCGAGATGAAGGTGCCGGGGCTCGCGTGGCTCGAGCTGAAGGCGTCGCCCGACGGCGACCGCGGCGGATCACGCTACGATCAGCGCGCCGTGTTCTTCCCGCGCGGACTGGCGGGGCGCCTGTACTGGCTCGCGGTGGTGCCGTTCCACGGGTTCATCTTCGCCGGGATGGCGCGGCGAATCACCGCGACGGCGGAGGCCGCGGCGGAGTCCGCCCAGCCGTGACCGCGTCGGTTCATCCGACGAGGAGCGGTTCGCCCGACACCAGCCGCTCCAGCACCGAACCCGGCGGCACGTCGTCGTACTTGTAACTGAGCTTCTGCACGACCGAGGCACCGGCGACGAAGCGGAGCGGATCGGGATCCCAGGGCTGCATCATCCCGAGCTGCAGAAGGTGGCTCGCGGCGCTCGACAGCGTGGGCGCAGCATCCCACTGGCCGTGGAACTCGGGGACGAGGTCGAGGAGCACCTCGAAGATGCGGTGGTACAGGAAGTAGTCGGGGATCCCGCCGTCCTGCTCCCACCACGCCTCGAGCGCGAGCCGCTGCAGCCGGATCAGCGGCGTCCCGGGCACGGCGGCGATGAACCAGTTGCCGATCTGCCGGTGCGTCCAGCGCGGGTAGAGCGCGCCCGCGGTGAGGAGCGGAGCCACCGCCTCAGGCAAGGGCGCCGGAGCCCAGCACGTCGCGTCCACCCAGATGCCGCCTAGCCGGTCGAGCACGCTGATGCGGACGAAGTCGGAGAAGTGCGCGGGGTGGTCCTTCTCGAGGGCGTCGGCGACCGCGTCGGGGATCTCCACGAGCTCCCGCGCGGACCGGCCGTCCAGCACCGTCAGCGGCGTCGGCAGGTCGGCGTGCAGGCGCGTCATCTCGCCGACGCACGCCTGCACCAGGGGCGGGGCGGTGTCGAGGGGTGTGTTCCAGAACGTGTAGAGGTCGAGCGCGGACGGGTCGACGCGCTCGCCGTCGCTGTCGGCGATGAGGCGGCCGTCCCGCCGAGTGCCGGGCTGTTCGGGGAGCCCCGCCGCCACGCGCAGCTCGGGCAGGCGCGGGCGCAGGAAGTCGGTGAACGTGCGGTAGGCCGCGATCGCGGCGACGGGGTCGACCGAGTCGCGGAACCTGTCCGCGCGCCGCAGCTGCGCCTCGAGCCCCTGCAGCGGGTTCGGGATGCCGTCGCTCACGATGCGAGCCTATGCGCCGGCGCCCGCGGAAGCCGGGATCACGCGACCAGGCGTCCGTCCTCGATCCGCACGACGCGGTCGAGCTGGCCGTCGGGTACCGCCACATGCGAGATCAGCACCACGGCCTGGTCATCACGGACGGCGCCGAGCAGATCGGTGAGCAGGCGATCGGAGGCATCCGGGTCGACGCCCGCCGTCGGCTCGTCGAGCACCAGCACGGGGAAGCCTCGCAGGAGCGCCCGCGCCAGCGCGATCCGCTGCGCCTGCCCTCCTGACACGAGCGCGCCGCGCTCGCCGACGCGCGCTCCGAGACCCCCACGCTCGCGCAGCCACGGCCCGAGGCCGACGCGATCGAGCGCGGCCTCGAGCTCGGCGTCCGTCGCGGTGTCGCGCGCGAACAGCAGGTTCTGGCGGATGTCCTCGTCGAAGAGCATCGGATGCTGCTCGCACAGGCCGACGGTGAGCCGCACGTCGTCGGGCGAGAGGTCGTGCACCGAGCGGCCGCCGATGTCGTAGCCGCCCTCGGTCTCGAGGAACCGCACGAGCGCGTGCGCGAGGGTGCTCTTGCCGGCGCCGCTCGATCCCATGACGAGGACGCGCTCGCCGGGCCGGATGGTGAGGTCGACCTCGCGCAGCGCGGGCTCGGCGGCGCCGGGCCACCGCACGCTCGCGGCCTGCAAGCGCATGCCGTCGCCGAGCGCCGGGGCGTCGCCGGTGGGCTCGACGGTCTCGGGAGCGAGCTCGGCGGGCGGGGCCGCCGGCAGCGAGTCGGCGATGCGCTCGGCCGACGCGCGCACCTGGCGCCACGCCGACGCCGCCATCGGCACGGATGCGAACACCTCGAACACCGCCATCGGCACGAGCACGGCGACCGCGAGCGACGGGCCGGTCAGCGAACCCGACGCCGCACCCGGCGCGGTGACGAGCACCGCGGCGATCGACGCGGCACCGGCGAGAAGCGACACCAGGGCGGCGGTGCCGGCCTGCGCTCCCGAGCGGTGGACGACGGCGCGCCGCAGGTCCGCGTCGGCCCGGGCGATGCGCTCCCGGCTCTGCGCCTCGGCGCCGAACGCCGTGAGCACGTCGAGGCTGCCGATGTGGTCGAGCACCGCGTCGGCGAGGCGGGCGCGCAGCGGCGCGATGGCGCGCTCGGCGCGGGCGCCCGACATCCATCCCCACAGCGTCGCGATCGCGGCGGCGACCACGAGGCACGCGAGGAGGGTCAGTGCCGCCGGCCACCACACGAACGCCACCAGCACGACGGCGCCGAGCGCGACGAGCGCCGACGAGACGAGCGGCTGCACCACCCGCAGCGGGAGGTTCTGCAGCTCGTCGACGTCGTCGACCAGAGCCCCGAGCACCGAGCCGCGGCGGGTACGGGCCAGTCCGTCCGGGGCCAGGGGGACGAGCCGGCGTACGAGGTCGGCGCGCGTCGAGGCGAGCTGCCGCAGGGCGGCGTCGTGGCCGGTGAGCCGCTCGAGGTACCGGAACGAGGCCCGCGAGATCGCGAAGAACCGCACACCCACGACCGCGGCGGACAGATACAGCACCGGCGGCTGCTCGCTCGCGCGCACGATGAGCCAGGCGCTCACCGCGAGGAGGGCGACGGCCGAGGCCTCCGACGCGAAGCCGGCGGCGAGAGCCCACCAGAAACGCCGCGCGGGAGGCATCGCGCCCCTCAGCACGGCCGCCGCCGTCGAGGCCTGCGCCGTCATGCGAGCACCTCGCTCGAATCGAGCCGCACGACGTGGTCAGCGATGGCGCGCGCCGACGTGCGGTGCGAGATCAGCAGGACCGTCGCGCCGTCGGCGGCGAGGAGACGGATGCCTCGCCACAGCCGGCCCTCCGTCTCGGGGTCGAGCGCCGAGCTGGGTTCGTCGAGCGCGATCACCGCGGCGTTCCCGCGCAGGTGCCGGTAGAACGCACGGGCCACCGCGACGCGCTGGGCCTGGCCACCGGACAGACCCGCGCCCTGAACGCCCAGCTCCTGCGCCGGGTCGAGCGCGCCGGCGCACGCGAGGTCGAGGGCACGCCGGATCGCAGCGGCGTCGGGTGCCGCGTCGCCGAGCGTGACGTTGTCGGCGATGCTGCCGGTGAGGAGCCCCGGCCGCTGGCCAGCCCATGCGAGCCACGCGGACGGCGCGAGGGCGCGCACGTCGGTGCCGCCCCAGGAGGCATCCCCGTCGAACATGGCGGCACCGCGCAGCGCGGCGAAGAGGCTGGACTTTCCGGCGCCGCTCGGCCCCTCGATGAGCGTGACGGTGCCCGGCCCGGCCGTCAGGTCGACAGGCGGCAGCATCCGGTCCCCGCGCGTGACGCGGACGCCGTCGAGGGTGAGGTTCGCGCCGGGTGCAGGCGTTTCGTCTCGCTCGTTCCTCGCTCGCTCAACGACCGGGGGGAGGGGCGCCGCAGAAACGGCCCGGGCCGCATCCAGCACGTCGAACACGTCGTCGGTCGCGGCGACGCCCTCGGACGCGGCGTGGAACTGCACGCCGACCTGGCGCAAGGGGAGGTACGCCTCGGGTGCGAGCAGCAGCACGAAGAGGCCCACGGCGAGCGTCAGTGCTCCGTCGATGAGCCGGAAGCCGATCGACACCGCGACGATCGCGACGGCGATCGACGCGAGGAACTCGAGCGCGAACCCCGACAGGAACGAGACCCTCAGCACCCGCATCGTCTCGCGGCGGTACTCGCCGGTGACCCGTTCGATGGATGCCGCGGCCCGGTGCTGCCGACCGAACACCTTGAGCGTCGAGAGGCCCTGGACTGTGTCGGCGAAGCGCGACGCGAGGCGCTGGAGCGTGCGCCACTGCCGGTGTTGCACCGAGCGCGTGGCGAGGCCGATGAGCACCATGAAGATGGGGATCAGGGGGAGCGTGAGCAGGACGGTCAGCCCCGAGATCCAGTCCTGCCACCACATCACCGCGAGGATCAGCGGCGTCGCGACGACGGTCTGCACGAGCTGCGGCAGGTAGCGGCCGAAGTACGCCTCCAGCGCGTCGAGGCCGCGGCCCGCGGTCACCGCCAGGGCGGCGGAGTTGCGGACGCCGAGCCACTCGGGTCCGAGGACGCCGATGGCCTCGACGAGTCCCGAGCGCAGCTGGCCCTGCACCCGAGCGGCCGCGCGCGCGGCGACGGCCTCGCGCGCCCAGAGCAGGACCGCGCGGAGAGCGACCGTGATCGCGAGCGCGCCGAGCGTCGCGGCGAGCTCGGCCGACGGCATCCTGTCGATGGCTCCGGTGATGGCGCGCGTCAGCAGCCACGCGAACGCGACGATCACCGCGGTCTGCGCCGCCGCGATCGCGGCGATGGCGACGAAGAAACCGCGAGAGGCGCTCGCGTACCTCAGCAGCCGCGGGTCGACGGGCTTGCCGTTCACGCGAGGCGGGGCATCCGTCTCACTCATTCCTCTTCGACCCTACCCATGTCGTGGTCTGTCGCCGTCCTCGTGGCGACCGCTACTGTGTGTCGCACCGCGCGAAGGGGCAGAGGCGCATGTGGAGCATTCCGATCATCGACGGTCCGGTGCCATGGATCGTCTACACCGTGGCGTTCGCGTTCTTCCTGGTGCTGCTCATCCGCAGGCCGACGGGCCGATGGGTGCTCACTGCGCTCCTGGCGCTCCTGGTGGGCGCGCTCGTGGGCCTCGGGATCGGGCTGCTGATCGACGCGACCGACCTGTTCGGCGCCGACCCGCTCCCGATGCCGGTGCTGTGGTGGGCGGCCGCCACGTTCGCCGCGATCGGCCTCGCGGTCGCGAATCTGTGGCGCTCGCCGCTGTGGCGCAAGATCGTCGCGATCGTCGGCATCGTCGTGTTCGCGATCGCCGGCGGGATCGGCATCAACGCGGTCTACGGGCTCAACCCGACGCTGGGGAGCGTGTTCGGCATCGTCGACGACAACCCGATCGTCGTGCCGACCAACACCGCGACAGCCGATCCTGACGCCGGACCCCTCTACGAGACCTTCACACCCCCGGCCGACATGCCAGCCAAGGGACAGCAGGGCACCCAGGTGATCCCCGCGACCGCGTCGGGCTTCAACGCCCGGGCTGCGGGCATCTACCTGCCGCCGGCGGCGCTGGTGCCGAACGCGCCCGCCCTGCCGCTGGTCATCATGATGATGGGTCATCCCGGCAACCCCGACCCGAGCGCCATCGCCGGCGTGCTCGACGACTTCGCGGCGAAGAACAAGGGACTCGCCCCGATCGTCGTCGTGCCCGACCAGCTCGGACCCGACGGCAACGACCCCGCCTGCGCCGACTCGAAGGCCTACGGCAACGCCGAGACCTACGTCACGAAGGACGTCGTCGCCTGGGCGAAGCAGAATCTCCACATCATCCAGGACCCGAAGTACTGGGTCATCGCCGGCTACTCCAACGGCGGCGGGTGCGCCGTGAAATACCTCGCGAAGTACCCCGACCAGTGGAAGAACCTCATCGACATCTCGGGGGAGCCGTTCCCCGGCTCGGAGGACCCCGGCAGCGTCACCTCGACGATCTACGGCGGCGACACCGCGGCGTTCGAGGCGGCCAAGCCCATCGCCATCATGCAGGCGGCACCGGCGGGCACCTACGACGGCATGACTGCCGTGTTCACCGCCGGTTCGCAGGACCCGACCTACATCCAGGCGGCCAAGGACGTCTCGGGTGAGGCGCAAGCCGTGGGGATGACGGTGACGTACTACGAGGTTCCGGGCGCCGGTCATGTCGGCGACGCGCTGACGGGCGGACTGCAGGAGGGATTCACCGTGATGTATCCGGTTCTGGGGCTGTCGGCGAAATGAGGGACCGGAACCGGATGCTGCGGCCCGCAGCATCCGGTCCCCATCCTCAGTGCGCGGGCGCCGTGGCCGCCTTCTCGATACGGGAGCGGGTGACGCGCTTGCGGAAGATCCAGTACGTCCAGCCCTGGTAGGCCAGCACCAGCGGCAGGAAGACGAGAGCCGCCCACGACATGATCGTCAGCGTGTAGTCGGTGCTCGACGCGTTCTCGATCGTGAGCGATCCGGCCGGGTCGCCGGTCGACGGCATGACATACGGGAAGAGCGCGAACCACACCGCGAGCACGGCGGTGACGATCGTGAAGGCGCCGAACCCGAAGGCCCAGCCCTCGCGGCCGCGCGCGTTCGAGATCCACGAGGCGATGAGGAGCACCGCCGCCACGGCCGACAGGATCGCCGTGACCATCGCGAAGTCGCGGCCCTCGGAGAACGCCATGGCGACGGTCCAGACGAGGAACGCCGCGGCGACCACGATCGTCAGGAGCCCCGCGCGTCCGGCGAGCCGGCGTGCGTCGGCGGCGACCTGGCCGTCGGTCTTCAGCGCGACGAAGTAGACGCCGTGCGTGAAGAAGAGCAGCAGCGTCGTCAGGCCGCCCAGGAGCCCGTACGGGTTGAGGAGGGTCAGCAGCGAACCGGTGAACTCGTGGTCCGCGTCGAGCGGCACACCCTGCACGATGTTCGCGACGGCGACGCCCCAGAGGAACGCCGGCACGGCGGAGCCGACCACGATCATCGTGTCGAAGCCCCTCTTCCAGCGGAGCGAATCGCGCTGGTGACGGTACTCGAACGAGACGCCGCGGAGGATGAGCGCGAGCAGGATCAGCAGCAGCGCGAGGTAGAAGCCGCTGAAGAGCGTCGCGTACCACTCCGGGAACGCGGCGAACAGGCAGGCGCCGGCGACGATGACCCAGGTCTCGTTGAGGTCCCACACGGGGCCGATCGTGTTGATGACCTGGCGGCGGCTGACGTCGTTCTTGCCGAGGAACGGCAGTGACATGCCGACGCCGAAGTCGAACCCGTCGAGCACGAAGTAGCCGACGAAGAGGAAGCCGACGATCCAGAACCAGAGGTAGGCGAGATCCATGATGTGCTCCTGCAGCCCTTAGTAGACCGTCGTCGGGGTGTCTTCGACCGCCTGGGTGCGCGCATCCGGCGCTCCCGGCTCGGGAAGGGGCTCAGGGCCCTTCTTGGTCGTCTTCAGGATGAGGCCGAACTCGACCACCGCCAGCGCCGCGTAGATGAGGGTGAACGCGGTGAGCGAGATGAGCACGGTCCATCCGGGCACCGAGGGTGAGACGCCGTCCTCGGTGAGCATGAGGCTGAACACGATCCAGGGCTGGCGGCCCATCTCGGTGAAGACCCATCCCACGAGGATCGCGAGGAGGGAGGCGGGCCAGGCCCAGATCGCCAGTCGCCAGGCCCACGCGGGAACCTCGCGCTTGGCCTTCTTCCGGGTGAGCCAGAGGCCCACGACCGCGACGAGCGCCGCGACGCCGCCGAGGCCGATCATCCAGCGGAACGCCCAGTACGTGACCCAGAGGATCGGCGCGAAGTTGCCGTCGACCTGGTCGGCGAACTGCGGGAACAGCTCGGTCGTGTAGAGGTTGTTGAGGTCGTTGATGCCCTCGACGCAGCCGTCGAGCGAGTGCGTCGACAGCAGCGCCAGCAGGTACGGCACGCGGATCGAGAACAGCTCGCTCGTACCGTCGGGCGTGCCGAGCGTGAAGATCGAGAACGAGGCATCGGCCCCGCAGGCGCTGTCGAACATCGCCTCTGCGGCCGCCATCTTCATCGGCTGCGTCGCCACCATCACGAGGCTGAGCTGGTCGCCCGAGATCGCGACGCCGGCGAAGGCGGCGATGAGGCCCCAGAGGCCGAACTTGAGCGACGAGCGCATCATCTCGACGTTCTGCTTGCGCAGCAGGTGCCAGGCCGAGATCGAGACGATCACACCCGCGGTCATCATGAACGCCGCGAAGAGGGTGTGGGGGAGTGCCGCCAGCGCCACCGGGTTCGTCAGCACCGCCCAGAAGTCCGTCATCTCGGCGCGCGAGCCGTCCTCGGCCATCTTGAAGCCGACCGGGTTCTGCATGAAGGCGTTCGCGGCGAGGATGAAGTACGCCGAGAACCACGCGCCGATCGTCGCGATCCAGATGCTCGCGAGGTGCAGCGCCTTGGGCAGTTTGTCCCACCCGAAGATCCACAGGCCGATGAAGGTCGCCTCGAAGAAGAAGGCCATCAGGCCTTCGAAGGCGAGCGGGGCCCCGAACACGTCGCCGACGAACCGCGAGTAGGACGACCAGTTCATGCCGAACTGGAACTCCTGCACGATGCCCGTGACGACGCCCATCGCGAAGTTGATCAGGAAGATCTTCCCGAAGAACCTCGTCAGGTGCAGCCACTTCACGTTGCCGGTGCGGAACCACGCGGTCTGGAAGATCGCGACCGTCAGCGCCATGCCGAGCGTGAGGGGGACGAAGAGGAAGTGGTACAGCGTCGTGAGGCCGAACTGCCAGCGCGCCAGCAGCAGAGGGTCCAGCAGATCCACGATGCGTTCTCCGATCGTTCCGGACTGGGTCTGATCACCGTAGCATGTGGTCAGACCACACGGGCGACGAATCCCCAGGGGCGCCCGCTGGTCCCAGATTCCCAGGAATTCGCGCAGGGAGCGAGCCTCCTCGCCGTGAATAAAGCGGCTGCACCGGCGCCGGGCGCCCCTCGCGCGACTACCCTCGGAATCATGGCGAGCCGGGCACAGCGATCGGGGCCGGGCGCGTGACGGCGATCCCGGTGACGATCGGGCGACGGATGCCGCTTCCTGTGGCATCCGCGGGGCTCGGCGCGGTCGCGAGTGCTGTTCCGGTGGGGTCGATCGGTTCCCCGTTGGTGGATACGCATGGGCGGGTGCACCGCGATCTGCGGATCTCGCTGACGGACCGGTGTTCGCTGCGGTGTACGTATTGCATGCCGGAGCAGGGCAATGAGTGGCTGGCGAAGACGAGCATCCTGACGCTGGATGAGATCGTGCGGATCGCGCGGGTGGCTGCGGCGGACGGGATCAGCACGTTCCGGCTCACCGGTGGGGAGCCGTTGCTGCGCACCGACATCGTCGAGGTGGTGCGACGGCTGGCGGCGATCACCGGCCCGGATGGGCGGCCGGTGGAGATCGCGATGACGACGAACGGGATCCGGCTCCCCGAGCTGCTGCCCGGCCTGGTGGGGGCCGGGCTGACCCGGCTCAACATCTCGATCGATACGCTGCGCCGTGACCGGTTCCATGCGCTGACCCGCCGGGACCGGTTGGATGACGTGCTTGAGGGGATCGCGGCGGCCGGGGCGTCCGGTCTGCGCCCGCTGAAGCTGAACGCGGTGGCGATGCGGGATGTGAACGAAGACGAGCTGGTGGAGCTGGTGGAGTTCGCGATCGCGCATGGTGCGCAGATGCGGTTCATCGAGCAGATGCCGTTGGATGCCGGGCATACGTGGGATCGGTCGCGGATGGTGACGCAGGACGAGATCCTCACCGCCCTGTCGGCACGGTGGGCGTTGACGCCGGTGCCGGGCCGGGGCGGGGCGCCGGCGGCGCGGTGGACCCTGGACGGTGGCCCGCACACTGTCGGTGTGATCGCGTCGGTGACGGCGCCGTTCTGCGGCGACTGCGACCGGTTGCGGTTGACCGCGGACGGGCAGCTGCGCAACTGCCTGTTCTCGACCACGGAGTACGACCTGCTCCCGATCCTCCGCGCGGGTGGTGATGACGGTGAGGTGGATGGGATGCTGCGGTCCTGCGTGCGCGGCAAGCTGCCGGGCCATGCGATCAACGATCCGTCGTTCCTGCAGCCCGCGCGCGGCATGAACGCGATCGGCGGCTGACATGGGCCGCATCACCGCCCGCAGCCCCGTCACCCGCATCGCGCTGAACGACGGCGACGTGGCGGTGCGCCGTCGCGCCGACACGCTGGTCGTGGAGGAACCGCTCGAGATCCGGATCGCCGGCGAGCCGCTCACCGTCACGATGCGCACTCCCGGCAACGACCTCGACCTCGCCGCCGGATTCCTGGTCTCGGAGGGCGTGATCTCGGCCGCAGCAGACCTGCGTTCGGCGATCCACTGCGGCGGCCCGGGCACCGGGGCTGTGCCGTCCACCCCGCTGCTCACGATCGGCATCGGTCCCACGGAGCTGGCGACCTCGAGCGAGAACACCTACAACGTCCTCGACATCGCGCTCGCGCCCGAGCTCGCACCGCTCGTCACCGACATCGCCCGCAACTTCTACACGACGAGTTCGTGCGGCGTGTGCGGCACCGCGTCCATCGAGGCCATCGAGAAGCAGTCGCGCTACGACGTCGGGACGGATGCGGCAGCCGTCGACGCGACCATGCTCGCCGGTCTTCCCGATGAGCTGCGCGCCGGTCAGACGGTGTTCGACAAGACCGGAGGTCTTCACGCGGCGGCGCTGTTCGACGCGGTGTCCGGCGAGCTGCTCGTGCTGCGGGAAGACGTCGGCCGGCACAATGCCGTCGACAAGGTCATCGGCTGGGCGGTGCTGGAGGATCGCCTGCCGCTGAGCGGAACCGTGCTGCAGGTGTCGGGCCGCGCCAGCTTCGAGCTCGTGCAGAAGGCCGTGATGGCCGGCATCCCGATCCTGTCCGCGGTCTCTGCGCCGTCGTCACTGGCCGTCGAGCTGGCCGCGGCCTCGGGGCTCACGCTCGTCGGGTTCGTGCGCGGGTCGTCGATGAACGTCTACGCCCGGCCCGACCGGGTGCGGGTCACGGCCGGGGTGCGCTGACCGCGCCGGGATTCAGCCGCGCGAAGCGGCGAGCTGCACGACGCACTGCGTCGGGTCGCACGACGGCGCGATGCCCTTGACCCGCAGCGGGCCGCCGGCCTGCGCGAGCACGCTGTCCATGAGCCCGATGTGCACGTCGCACAGCACGCCGCGGTGCTCGGCGGCGGGCACGTGCGGGCAGGGCGTCAGATCGACCGTGAGGTCGCGTTCGTCGATGAGAGGGTCGAAGCCGGCGTCGCCGAGGTCCTCCACGAGCGCGTCGAGCTGGTGCAGCGCGTCGGCGCCGAGTTCGGCATCCGTGCCGGATCCGTACACGCGACGCAGCAGGTCTCCGCGACGAGCCGCCTCCTCCGCCCGGCGGACGGCGACAGGGCTCGATGCCTCGTCGGAGCCGGTGGCCGCGGAGTAGAGCACGCGCGGGCGGCCGCGCGTGGTGCGGTGCTCGGTCTCGGCGATCACGTACCCGGCGTCGATGAGGCGCTGCACGTGCTCGCGCACGGTGTTGGCGTGGAGACCTGTCGCCTCGACGAGTTCGGAGATCGCCCGCTGCGGGCGCTCCTGCAGCAGGTGCATGATCTCGACGCGGGAGTAGCTCGAGATCGCGCTGTACCCGGTCGTCATGGTCCCATTATCGCGGGGCGCCACGACGACCGGGTCCCCGCAGGTTCACCCGTGTCGGATCAGAACAGCTGGCCGAAGATGAGGATCGCGATGAAGAACACCGCGACGATGCCGACGATGATCGCGAGCGTGCGGCCGGAGAGCTTCGCGACGCCCCAGCCGACCAGCACGGGGATGGCGAAGAGGAACAGCGCGACGATCCACCAGAACGCGGAGTAGGCGCCGCTGGTCGCGTCCTCGAGGCGTCCGCCGAACAGCGACTGCGTCGCCGGGTGCGTCGCGAAGCGCACCGCGATCGAAATGGGAACCGCCACGAACACGAAGACGACGAGTCCGATGAGCCAGCCCCAGAGGGTGGAGCTTCCGCCGCCCGAGAGGACGCCGCCGTGGAGCTCGGGTTCGGGCTTCTGCTGCTGCTTGCCTGATGCCATGGGCATGACTCTAGTGGCGCGCGGTGGCGGGGCATCGCACGATTCGCACGATTTCGCCCGGACATGGCGCTGTCCGCCGGCGGGGACGGGCGGACAGCGTCGGGGCGCCAGGGAGAACCGCCACTGGGGGAGCGATCTCCGCGCTCACCATCCACGATCGCCGTCCGTCAGGGGGTGGAGCTTCGGGGCGCGCGCTCGCGGGGTCTGAGAGAGAAGCTACGCCCGCCGCCGGTGTTCGCAAGGGGGATTGCCTGTGCGTCTCCTGAGTGCTATCCGGCTGTGCCGATCGCCGGCGTTCGCACGCTCGTGGTGGGATGGGACCGACATGAGCCAGCCGCCGCCTCCCCTCGATTCCGCCACCGCGATCGCCGCTGCCGTGCGGCAGGGGGACGTGACCGCGCAGGAGGTCGTGGAGGAGCATCTGGCCCGCATCGCGCGGATCGATCCCGCACTCAACGCGCTCACCGTGGTCTTCGCCGACCGTGCGCGGGCCGCTGCCGCTGACGTGGACGCCGCCGTGAAGGCGGGTCGCGACCCCGGGCCTCTCGCGGGCGTGCCGATCTCGGTGAAGGAGAACATCGACCTCACCTGGTCGGCGACGACGAACGGCTGGCGAGGGCTGACCGACGCCGTGCCGGCCCGAGACGCCACCGTCGTGCGGCGGTTGCGGGATGCCGGGGCGGTGCCCGTCGCCCGGGGAAACATGCCCGACTTCGGGATGCGGTGGGACACCGACAACGACGTGTTCGGCCGCACTCTGAACCCGTGGAACCGCGCACGCAGTGCCGGCGGATCCAGCGGAGGCGACGCCGTCGCCGTGGCGACCGGGATGAGCGCCATCGGCGTCGGCAACGACTTCGGCGGCTCGCTCCGCCTCCCCGCCTACGCGGCAGGCGTGGTCGGACTCCGCCCCTCGCAAGGGCGTGTGCCACGTGCGGCGGTGCGCGAGCAGTCGGTGGCGCTCACGCTCCAGCAGTTCTCCGTGAACGGGCCCATGGCGCGACGCGTCGACGACGTCGCGCGCGCACTCGCTGTCATGCAGGGATGGGATGCCGACGACCCGGTGTCGCTCGCCGCTCCTGCGGTGCACCCCGACGCGGTGCCGCGCCGCGTCGGCGTCGTGCGCGATCCTGCGGGCCTCGAGGTGGATCCGGAGGTGGCGGCCGGAGTCGACCGGGCCGCGGCATCCCTCGCGCGTGAAGGCTGGGATGTCGTCGACGTCGGCGTCCCGCTGCTCGAGGAGGCGGCCGTGCTGTGGCGGCGGCTGTCGTGCACCGACATGCTCATCTCGCTCGACCCCGCGGCCCTCGGCCTGCCGCTGGGGCGTTCCGCCACGGCGTTCCTGCGCGACAGCACGGCGGCGGCGCGCCCGTACGAGTCGGCGCGTGAGTACGCCGAGGCGTGGGCACGGCGAGCCGCGATCGCGGCGGAGTGGCGACGGCTGCAGGTCGAGGTGCCGGTGATCCTGGGACCTGTGTCGACCTCGCGGATGCGCGAGCCCGACTACGACCTGGGCGGTCAGGAGGCCGCGGACCGGGCGTGGCGCGATCTGTGGCTGACGGTGGTCGTCAACTTCCTTGGACTGCCGGCGCTGGCCTTGCCCACTGGTCTCGGCGCCGACGGGATGCCGACCGGCGTGCAGCTCGTCGGCCCCGCGTTCGGCGAGGACGTGCTGTTCGAGGCGGGGCGCGCGGTCGAAGCCGGAGTACCGGCTCTTCCCCCGGTTCCTTCGCCGGTCTGAGGCGCCTCTGGCGCACGGAGGCGCCCTGCGCCAGGCTGAGGCAGGCCCGCCGGGGGTGCGGGCGGTATCAGCGGCATCCGTCCGTCCTCTTCCGAGACGGAGCCGAACGGAGGACCCATGTCTCGCACGCAGGCGTCGCCGGTCGCGCTGCCCGATCTGCGCGGGCGCACCGCACTGGTCACGGGCGCGAGCGACGGCGTGGGCGTCGAGATCGCGCGTGGCCTTGCGGCGGCCGGCGCCGATCTCATGCTGCCGGTGCGCAATCGCGTCAAGGGAGAGCGGGCGGTCGAACGCATCCGGGAGAGCGCGCCCGACGCGCGTGCCGACCTGGTCGACGTCGACCTCGCGCGCCTCGACTCGGTGCGCGCGCTCGCCGCGGCGATCCTGGCCGATCGCACGCCCCTCGATCTCGTCTTTCTCAACGCCGGCATCGTGCTGCTCGGCGACCGCGAGCGCCACGTGAGCACCGATGGTTTCGAGCTGCACTTCCAGACGAACTTCCTGGGGCACTTCGCGCTCACGACGGTGCTGCTGCCGCTGCTGCAGGAGCGGGGAGCGCGCGTCGTCGTGCAGCTGAGCCTGGCCGCCCGCTTCGCGCGCCCTGCCTGGCACGATCTCCAGAGCGAGCGCCGATACTCCCCGCTGCGCGCCTACGGGGCGTCGAAAGTGGCGTTGGCACTGTTCGGCTACGAACTCGCCCGGCGCGCGGCGGCGGGAGAGGGGGGCGTCACGGTGCACCTCAGTCATCCCGGCGTCGTGCCCGACACCGGGATCGCGCCGGCCATGCGCGCCCGCGATCGCGGCGGTCTCGGACGCCGACTCGCCGACGGACTCGGCAATACGCCCGCCCAGGCCGCGCAACCGGCGCTGCTCGCTGCGGTCACGGGTACTCCGGGCCCGGGCTTCTTCGGCCCTACGGGTGCGCTGCACTTCGGCGGAGCGGCCGGCCCCGTGCGCCCGTATCGACGTCTCGCCGACCCGGTCGACGGTGCGCGGATGTGGGCGGTGGCCGAACAGCTGCTGCAGGACCGCAGCGACGCCGTGCGCGCCTGAGCCGGAGCGTCGGCTACGGTCCGGGCGTCTCGGGCGTCTGCGGGAACGGGGGTTCCTCCGGGTGGGGCGCCAGTGGCTCTTCGGGCCAGGGCGCCATCGGCTCGTCCGGCGGCGACGGGATGCTGGGGCCGGGGCCCGGGTCAGGGCTTCCCGGTCCGGGAGAGCCCGGCCCGGAAGGCATCTCACCCGGCGGGGTCTGGTCGGGCATGGGCTCGGGGACTGTGGGGTCGGTCATGACGTCTCCTGGGAGGAACGAGGGCCGCGCATCGTGCCCTGCATCACCCCCAGCCTGCGGCGCGGGCGACGACGCGGCGAGGCCCTTGACCGCGACGCGGTGCGGGTCTACGCATCAGCGGCCGGGGTCGAACCGTGCGTGCGCCAGCCGGTGCAGCATGAGCGCGACGTCGAGGCGCGTGCGCCCGCGCGCCGTCGACGGGTCATACCCGAGCCGCGTCGGAAGCTCGTGCAGTCGTGCGCCCATCGTGGAGTGGTGCACGCCGGCGTCGGCGGCCAGCGAGCGCTGAGAAGCGCCGCCGGCCAGGGCGCGCAGCATCCGTTCGCTCCACGCGGTCGCGAGCAGCGCGTCGATCGCGAGCACGTCGGGATGCGGCGATGCGCGCAGGTCCTCGGTCTCGGCGAGCTGCAACAGAGGGCCGAGGTCGGCGGCGCGCACGGCGGGCTCGTCGTCGTCGGCGAGGCGCAGCGCGACGAGGGCGGACCGCCACGACTCGCGCAGGTCGGACAGCCCGGAGGCTGCCGTCCCGATGCCCGCTCGGGGTGCGGGCGCACGGTCGTCGGGCGAGAGGGCGGCGCGCGCGAGGCCGAATCGCGTCGCGACCACGGCGTGGGCGAGAGGCCGGTCGAGGCGCACCGTCGGCGGCACGGCGACCGCGTGGATCGCGGTGTGCGCGCCCAGCGACAGCCGGGCGGCCGCCTCCTCGCGTTCCTGTTCCGACGCGTCGCCCGTGAGCAGCACCTCGACCGCGCGACGCGTGGGCGTGCTGGTGTCGAGCCGGACCGACTGGATCGACAGCGCGATCGCCAGCCGCTCGAGCACCATGGCGTCGTTCGCGTGAGCGTCCCCGGCGCGCTCGAGCCACACCGTCGAGCCGTCGGCCGACGGGACAGCCGGCCAGTCGTCGGGACGGCCCGGCGCCAACTCGGCACCATCCGCGCCGAAGCGGCGGCCCTCGGCGCGGCCGGTGTGCACGTGTCCGATCGGCGCGCCACTGAGCACGGCGGCTCCGCGCAGCATCCCCTCCGCGCCGACGCGGCCGTCGACCAGCGCGTCGAAGTACGCGATGACCTTGAGCGTCTCGCTCGCCTCGGGATCGAGGGCGCTGAGCCTGCCCACGAGTTCCTTCATCGGCATCCCCCTCGACGCTGCTGAGCCCCACCCTACGCGGGCGGGACTCAGCAGAGCGGCTCAGGCGTCGAGCATGCGGGTGAGCCAACGGTGGCGGGTCTCGATCATCGCCATCGAGATCTGGGCCTGCGGTGCGAAGCCGTCGAACCCGTGGAAACCGCCGGGCCACACGTGCAGCTCGGCGATGCCGCCGGCCGCCCAGATGCGCGACGCGTAGGCGACGTCCTCGTCGCGGAACACCTCGGCGCTGCCGACGTCGATGAAGGTGGGCGGCAGGCCCGAGAGATCCTCGGCGCGGCCGGGAGCGGCGTAGATCGACACGTCGTCGGTGCCGCGGCGGTCGCCGAGCAGGGCGTTCCAGCCGGTGAAGTTGCTCGTGCGGTCCCACACGCCGATGCCCTGGATCTGCAGCGCCGACACCGACTCGTTGCGGTCGTCGAGCATCGGGTAGATGAGCAGCGAGGCGCGCAGGGGCGGGCCCTGGCGGTCGCGGGCGAGCAGCGTCACGCCCGCCGACAGACCGCCCCCGGCACTCGCTCCGCCGACGATCATCCGCGTCGGGTCGATGCCGAGCTCGTCGGCGTGCTCCGCCGTCCACACGAGGCCCGCGTAGCAGTCCTCCACCGGCACCGGGTCGGGGAACTCCGGCGCGAGGCGGTACTCGACGCTCACCACGACCGCGTCGTGGCTGGCGATATAGGGCAGGAAGGCCTGCACGCCCATGAAGCGGTTGCCGATCACCATGCCGCCGCCGTGGATGTGGTAGATCCCCGGCCCCGTCGTGGTCCGGCCGGGCCGACGGTAGATCGACACCACGATCTCGCCGCCGTCGTAGCCGGCGATCGTGCGCTCCTCGTGCACGGCGCCGACGGCCGCGACCTGGTCGTCGAGCGTAGGGTCGGCGGGCATCTCGCGCATCAGCGGGATCATCTCGGGCGTCAGCGTGGGCTTGATGACCTCGGCGATGAGGCCGAGCGCGGCGTGGAGCTCGGGATCGAAGGGTGGTGCGGTCAGCTCGGGCATGGGGTCTCCGTCGTTCGGGTCCGCCGCGGCGCTGCGGCGTACGTCGATCCTCACTTCATGGTGATGGATGCCGCGACCGCCGTGTGCGGCGGTTTCAGGGCTGTGAACCCGCCAGGTGCGCGGCCGCTCGTGCGCAGGGCGCCGCGGGGGCTCCTTAGGCTGGAGGGGTGGCATCCGTTCTCAACATCTCGGCGTACCTCTTCACACGCATCGACGACGCGGGCGAGCTGCGCCCGCTGCTGCGTGAGCGCGCGGTCGCTGGCGGATTGAAGGGGACGATCCTGCTCGCCGAGGAGGGGATCAACCTCTTCCTCGCGGGTGACGCCGAGGGGGTGCGCGGCTTCGTCGCCGCGCTGCGGGAGGATCCGCGCTTCGCCGCGCTCGCGACGAAGGAGAGCTGGTCGGACGCGCAGCCGTTCGGCAAGATGCTCGTCAAGGTCAAGCGCGAGATCATCCGCATGGACCACCCCACCATCCGCCCCGAGGGCAATCGCGCGCCCGCCGTCGCGCCCGCGACGCTCCGCCGGTGGCTCGACAGCGGTCACGACGATGACGGCCGCGAGGTCGTGCTGCTCGACACCCGCAACGCCTTCGAGGTCGACTACGGCGCCTTCGACGGCGCTCTCGACTGGCGCATCGAGCGGTTCACGCAGTTCCCGGATGCCGCGGCCGCCGCGGCATCCGACCTCGAAGGCAAGACCGTCGTGAGTTACTGCACTGGCGGCATCCGGTGCGAGAAGGCGGCGATCTACCTGCGCGAGGCGGGCGTCGAGGCCTACCAGCTGGACGGCGGCATCCTGGGCTACTTCGAGCACGTGGGCGGCGACCACTGGAGCGGCGACTGCTTCGTGTTCGACGAGCGGGAGGCTCTGACGCCGGGCCTCGCCCCGCGGTCGGGAGCCCTCGCATGACCGCGCAGGAACCAGCGGCCGCTCCTCGTCCCGTCGGCCGCGCCGCGGTCCTGGGCGCGCTCGGCGTCGATGCCGTCTTGGTGATCGCGTTCGCCGCCATCGGTCGCGCGAGCCACGACTCCGACGTCTGGGCCGGCCTCTGGCAGACCGCCTGGCCATTCCTGGCGGGCCTCGGCATCGGCTGGCTCGTCACGCGAGCGTGGCGTGCGCCGGCGGCGCCGGTGCGCACCGGCCTGGGCGTCTGGGCGATCACCGTCGCCGGTGGGATGCTGCTGCGCTGGGTCTCGGGTCAGGGCACCGCGCCGGCGTTCATCATCGTGGCGTCGCTCACGCTGCTGGTTGCGCTCGTGGGCTGGCGGGTCATCGTCGCGATCGTGCGTCGCGTGCGCCGGCGCTGACTCGGGCGGGCTCAGGCTGTCTTGCGGAGGCCGGTCTCGATCACGATCCGGTTGCCGTCGATCACACCGGGGCCGTCTCCGGGAAGCGGGGCGGGTGCCGGCGTGATCTGCTCCGCCTCCCACACCGCGCGGGCGTTCTCGGCCGTCGGGTAGAAGAACTCCTCGACTCCGAGCAGCCCGCCCGACGAGTGCGCCGGCGTCTCGCCGCGCCGGCGACGTTTGTGCGTGTCGAACGAGAACCACAGGAAGTACACCGGCAGCGCGACGATCGCGGAGACGAATCCCCACACCATCGCGTCGCCCACGGTCATGCCGACAGCGTACGTCGCCTCAGCGGTGAGCGGAGGCCTGGAGGGTGACGTCGGGAGGGAACTCGGCGAACCACGCCTCGAAGGGCACTGGAGTCCCGTCGCCGGGCACCTCGTCGACATACGTCGTGGCGGCGCGCACGATGCGGCCGTCGATCGCCCGGGCGACCACGGTGACGGCGACGTAGCGCTGATCATCGGCGAAGCGCCCGCTCACGGTGCCGGTCGCCGTGCCCGGCGGGGTGCGCGTCGAGGTGCCGCCGGGATCGGGTGTGCCCGTGAGCCCGTCGACGCGGAACGAGCCGGTCTCGTCCGCCGGCGAGAGCGTCGCATGCGAGGCCTCGGGCACGGTCACTTCGAGGGTGTCGATCAGCTCTTCGCCCTCGATGGTGAAGTAGCCGACGACCGCGGTCTGGCCCGACAGCAGGGTCGCGATGGCGGTCGACGAACCGATGACGGTGCCGTCCTCGGCGTACGCCTGTGCGTCGAGGAAAGCGTCGAACACATAGTCGGCGTTCGGGTTGTCGACCACGACGACGTACCACCAGATGTCGCCGAAGTCGTGCCCGAACGCGGTCTCCGTCACCGTCGGCCGCTGGGGCGTCGGGAACTGCGCGCCGGAGTCGGGCCGGCCGTCCGTCCCCGGCGCGGCGACGCCGGGGATGGCGTAGTCGTCGTACCCGTCGCCTGTATTCGGAACGACGTCATCGCGGGAGGAAGTACTGAACGGTCCGAGCACCGAGACCACCACCACGACGGTCACCAGGCCCCCGAGGACCGACGTCGCCAGCGCGGCCGCGCCGAAGCCCTTGCCTCCCTGATTCCGGCTGAGGAGAGCGACCAGCGACAGGACGAACGCCGCGAGGAGCAGCAGGGGAGCGAGCAGACCGGCGCCCGATCCGAGCCCGACACCGACGAAGAGCAGAAGTACCCCGGCACCGGCGAGGACCAGCGCGACGATGGCGAGCGCCTTGGGCCGGCTGTCGCGGCCTCCGGGCACCGGGTACACCGGTCCGGGCGGTGCCGTCGGGGAGCCGGGCGCAGCAGGGTACGCCGAAGTGGTGGGGTGGCCGGGCGCGACGGGGTCGCCGGGTGCCCGGGCCGCGCCGTCCCACGCGTAGGGCGGGAGCAGGTGGTCGGCTCCGCGCGGATCCGTGCCGGCGAGCCCGTAGCCGTGCGGCGCTGCGTACGGGCCCGGGGTGCCCGACGCAGTCGGCGAGGGCGGGGCGTCGCCGGGTTCCGGTGCCGCGTACGCCGGAACCGCGTACTGCGGCGCGTCGAGGTCGGGTGTGCGATAGCGCCGCGGGGCTGGCGCGCCGTCAGGATTCGAGGCGTTCGCGGGGTCGCCCGGCGTCGCCGCGTCGGCGGCGTCGCCCGGAGGCAGGGGATCGGACATGAGGCTCCTGTTCGCGGTCTCCTGGGTGCCCAACCTAGCGAAGGTGCGTCCCGCCCGCGGTAGGGCGACTCGGGCGAGCGGAGACGACGACAGCGCCCCCTGCACAGCCCTGGGCGGGCGACGCAGGAGGCGCTGTCGGTGGTTTCGCGGTGTCAGCTCAGGCCGTTGGCGGCGAGCCAATCCTTGGCGATGTCTTCGGACGAGCGCTGGTCCACGGTCGATTCGACATTCAGCGCGACGAGGCCCTCGGGCGTCAGCGCGGCACTCACCGCGTTGATCACGTCGGCGATCTCGTCGGCGACATCGGCGTTGACGACGGGGACGACGTTCGACGCGAGGAAGAGGCCCTTCGGGTCTTCGAGCGTCACCAGATCGTCGGTCTTGATGCGGGGGTCGGCGCTGTAGACGTTCGCCACCTGGATGTTGCCGGCGACCAGCTCATCGACGGTGGTGTCAGCGGTGGCGTTGAAGCTCACGTCGACGTTGTACAGATCCTTGAGACCCTTCGGACCGTACGGCCGCTCCTCGAGCTCGGGCGCCCCACCCAGCACGAGGCCCTCGATGCCGACGAGGTCGGCGATCGAGGTGAGGCTGTGCTCCTTGGCGAACGCGGCGGTGACGTTGTACGAGTCCTGATCCGTCGCCGGCGACTGGTCGAGCACGGTCAGGCCGTCGGGCAGCGCATCCTTGAGGGCCGCGTAGACGTCATCCGACGTCGTGGCCGTCGTCTGAGGATCGAAGAACTGCAGCAGATTGCCGGTGTACTCGGGGAACAGGTCGATGGATCCGTCTTCGAGCGAGGGGATGTACGTGTCGCGCTGGCCGATGTTGAAGTTGCGCTCAACCGTGAAGCCGGCGCCCTCCAGCGCTTGCGCGTAGATCTCGGCGATGATCTCGTTCGAGTAGTACGCCTGCGAGCCGATGACGATCGTCGATGAGTCGGGCGTGGAGCCGCTGTCGGTGCTGTCGCCGCCGAGCGGGTCGCTCGAGGCGCAGCCCGCAAGGGCGAGTGCCGCGACGGCGGTTCCGGCAAGGGCGGCCGCGAGGCGGGTTCGTGCTGTGGACATTGTCGTACCTCCGGTGTGGTGGTGAGGGATCAGTGGGAGACCTGCAGCGAGCGGACCGTTTCGGTGCGGGTGGCTCGTGACGGCCGACGACGCGGGCCGTCGGTGCGTGGCACGGCGAAGCGGGCGAGCAGAGCGAAGAGTCCGTCGAGGACGAGCGCGAGGGCTACGACGATGATCGAGGCCCCCAGGATCTCTGCGAAGTCGCGCAGCGCGATTCCCTGGAGGATGTAGAACCCGAGGCCGCCCACCCCGATATACGCGCCGATGGTCACCGTGGCGACCACCTGCAGCGTCGCGGAGCGGAAACCGCCGATGAGGAGAGAGAGTCCGAGAGGCACTTCGATCCGGAACAGGATCTGCCACTGGGTCATTCCCATCGCGCGGCCGGCGTCGATCACAGCGCGGTCGATCGCCTCGATGCCGGCATACGCTCCGGCGAGGATCGACGGGATGGCGAGCACCACGAACGCGGCGACTGCGGCCTCGGTCTTGAGCGTGACCCCGAACAGCAGATACAGGAGTACGACGAGCCCGAGGGCGGGCAGTGCGCGGGCAGCCCCTGAAAGGAACACCGCTACCTCGCGACCCTTGCCCGTGTGACCGATGAGCCAGCCGATGGGGACTGCGATCACGGCCGCGATCGCAACCGAGCCGAACGTATAGGCGAGGTGCTGGGCGATGGCGGTCGGCAGCGGCAGGGAGCCCGTCAACCGTGCGGGGGAGAAGATCCAGGCGAACGCGTCCGCGAGCAGGTTCATGCGGTCACCGCCCGGAGCCTGGCGCGGCGCGGCGTGGTGATCCGCCGGGTCCACGGCATGAGTGCGCGGCCCACCAGTATGAGCAGGAGGTCGATGACGACCGCGATCACGACGACGGCGACGACGCCTGCGAACACCTCGGCGAGGATGCGGCGCTGCGACCCGTTCGTGAAGAGATAGCCCAGGTTCTGTACGCCGATCAGCGCTCCGACGGTCGCCAGCGAGATCGTGGACATCGCCGTCACGCGCAACCCCGCGAGCACCACGGGTCCGGCGAGGGGGAAGTCCACCGTCCAGAAACGTCGCCAGGGGCCGAAGCCGACCGCGACCGCGGCGGACCTCGTGCCGGCGTCGACCGAGGCGAGTCCGTCCGTGACGGATCGGGTCAGGATCGCCACGGCGTAGATCGTGAGCGCGACGATGAGATTCAGCTCGGACTGGTAGGGGATTCCGAACAGTGTCGTGAGCAGGGCGAAGAGCGCGAACGACGGGATCGTGAACAGCAGCCCGACGACGGTGAGGATGGTGCCTCGAAGCCGTGTGTACCGGAAGGCCAGCCACCCGAGCGGCACCGACAGGATGAAGCCCGCGATGATGGCGATGGCGCTCTGCCGCAGATGATCGAGTGTCAGCGCCCAGATCAGGTCGACGTTGTCGGCGACCCAGCTCACGGCTCGTCCTCCACGAGCACGCCCTGCGTGCGGCCGGCGTCGTCGACGAGCACCGTGCCGCGCGCGGTGCGCTTGGCGCGCAGCGCCCGCGTGCCGCGCTCGACGCCGATGAAGTCGGCGACGAAGTCGCTCGCCGGGTTCTCGATGATCTCGCTGGGGCTGCCGATCTGCGCGATGCGCGCGCCCTTCTCGAGGATCACCACCTGGTCGCCGAGCAGGAACGCCTCGTCGATGTCGTGGGTGACGAAGACGATCGTCTTGTCGAGCTCTTTCTGCAGGCGGAGCGTCTCGGTCTGCAGTTCGCGACGCACGATGGGGTCGACGGCGCCGAAGGGCTCGTCCATCAAGAGGATGTTCGGGTCGACGGCGAGGGCGCGGGCGACGCCCACGCGCTGCTGCTGACCGCCGGACAGCTGACTCGGATACCGCTTGGCAAGGCCGCGCTCGAGACCCACGACATCCATCAGCTCGAGAGCCCGCTCGCGCGCCTTCGCCTTCGGGACGCCGTTCAGCACCGGCACCGTCGCGATGTTGTCGATGACGGAGAAGTGGGGGAGCAGGCCGGCGTTCTGCAGCACGTAGCCGATGCCCCGGCGCAGCGTGACGGGGTCGCGCTCCGAGATCGGCTCGTCGTCGATCGTGATGATCCCGCCGGTCGGATCCACCAGGCGGTTGATCATGCGCAGCAATGTCGTCTTGCCGCTGCCGGACGAGCCGACGAGCACCGTGGTCTTGTGCGCGGGCATGAGCACGCTGAAGTCCTCGACGGCGGCCGTGCCATCGGGATATCGCTTCGAGACCCCACGGAATTCGATCGCCATGCTGCCCTTTCGGCCGGGGTTCCCAGATAACCACAGCCCTCGGACATGACGGCGGCGCTGGACAGAGGACGTAACCTGCGCCATCCTTCCGCCTGTGTGCGCTGCCGGCAAGGACGTCGCCGGTGTCATCGCCGGCCGCTACGTTAGGGCGCATGACTGCTCGGGAGTACGACCTCATCGTGATCGGCGGCGGCCCTGTCGGCGAGAACGTCGCCGACAGGGCG